>DRGF01000063.1 GCA_011050175.1 Thermococcus sp.
ACCTCTCCCATGAGTTTGGAAGCCGGCTTGAGGTAGACCTCATTCTTTCCGACCCTCTCGCTGTTGGTTATGTGGGAGAGAGCGTTCGCCAGCGGATCAAGCAACGTCATCTCCTCTCACCTCACTCGTACTTCTTAAAGCCCAGCTTGGGGGCTATCTCTCTAAAGCAGTGCCTGCAGAGCATAAGGCCATGTATCCTGATTATCGGGCCGTACTGGCCGCAGCGCATGCACCTTCTCGCGCCCTTCCCAAACTTCCTGGGCTTCCTCTTGTTGTAGTCAGCCTTCGCCATCTCACAATCCCTCCACGGTAACCTTAAACTCCTCAATAGCGAAGACGATACCCTCCTCCTTGGTCATCTTGTGCCTGGTCGGGAGCTTCTTCCTCTGCCTCTTCCTCTTGGCAACCCTGAATCCGGGCCTCTCGAGGGTAACACAGACGTCCATGCCGAAGATGCCTATCTCCGGGTCGTACTCGACGCCCGGTATGTTTATGTGCTCCTGGATTCCGAAGCAGAAGTTACCGTGCTCGTCGAAGTTGCTCGCCTTGAGCTTCCTGTCAACGGCCTCGAGGAGCCTGTCGAGCATCTCCTCTGCCTTCTTGCCGCGGAGGGTGACCTTGACAGCTATCGGCTCTCCGCGCCTAATTCCGAAGTCCTTGTTGGTCTGCTTGGCCCTTCTCCTTATCGGCTTCTGGCCGACGAGCTGCTCCAGCATCGTCTCGGCCTTGGTGAGCCTCTCACCGCTCTCGCCAACTCCAATGTTGATAGTGACCTTCGCAATCCTGGGCTTCCTCATCGGGTGAGCTTCCCAGTCTGCAAGTATAGCCTCTCTGTTGATCTGCATATCATCTCACCTCACGGAAGGGAAATCTCCGGCTTGTCCTTACCAACGACGAAGGCGTACTCCTTCAGGGTGTCGAAGAGCTCGCCGTTCTCGTCCTCGATGGTGACGACATCCGGCCATCCCATCGGGAACTGCCTGATCTCGACGACCTTACCCTTCCTGGCCACGTTCTTACCCTGGGTAACGAAGACGTAGGCACCGACCTCGAACGGGAGAACCTCGACGACCTCCATCTCGGGGACCTTCATGAGGACGGTGCTGGCGGTCATGTACCTGTCCTTCTCGTCCATGGTGACGAGGTGGTTGCTTCCGTCGTGGAGGTTGAGCTGAACCTTGGCCCCCTTGACCATCCTCTTGTTGCTTATCCTGAACGGCTTGATGTTGGCTTCCTTCTCGCTTATCGGGTGGAGTATGAGCTTGCCAATCCTGTTCGGAAGAACCCTGTAGTGCTCGCCGGTCTCGGGGATGGAAACGACGTCCATGATTCCGACCGGGAACTTGTAGTCCTTCCTAACGCGGCCATCAACGAGGATCTTGCCCTCGTTGAGTATCTTTCTCGCCTCGCGGGCGGTCTTGGCGTAGCCGAGGTAGTCCCTGACTATGTAGAGCAGGGGGATCGAGGTCTTCATGCTGTGTGGACCCGGCCTCGGCCTAACCGCCCACTTATAGATCTTCCTCGAAATGTACCACTGATTTGGAGCGGCAAGCCTCTTAAGGTGCCTCTTAGCGCCTTTCCTCGCCATCAACCAGCCCTCCTCTCAATTATCTTCTCTCTCCTCTCATCGTCGAGGTTGAGTTCGATTATCATAACGTTCGATGGGTGGAGCGGGTAGTAGACCTCGGTTCCGTCGGTCTTCTTGTGCGTAACACCCTCAACGTGGATCCTGTACCTCTTGAGGTCAACCTCAACGACCTTGCCTTCCTTACCCTTGAAGTCTCCGCGCATAACGCGGACCTTGTCGCCCTCCCTGATGGGGAGGCTCCTGACGCCGTACTTGTTCCTGAGCTCGTTGCTCAGGGTGGCGGCCATTATCTTGCTCCTAAGGTGAAGGGGAGCGTTGTAGAGGAACTTCCTCTGCTTCCTCGGCTGCCTAGTCTTCAACTTCATCTTTCTCACCTCACAACACTATGCTCGCTATGCTGCCGAGCCTCACCCAGCGCTCGGCGGCTTCCCTGGCTATGGCACCCCTGATCTCGGTTCCCCTCGGGACACCCTCGGGGGTGACTATAGCCGCGGCGTTGTCCTCGAACTTAACGCGCATTCCATCGAGGCGCCTGTACTCCTTCCTCTGCCTGACGACGACGGCCCTAACAACCTGGTGCCGGATGTCGGGCCTTCCCTTCTTGACGGCGGCGACGACCATGTCACCGACGCCGGCAGAGGCGAGCCTTCTCCTCGTGCCCTTGTAACCAACGACACCTATGATCTGAACGACCTTGGCACCGCTGTTGTCGGCGACCTTGAGGTAAGCGCCTATCGGAAGAGCACGGGTCGGCCTGACCGGGCTAATTCCTCTCGTAGCACCTGCACCCTTCTTCGCCATTCGTATCACCTCTCGCCAGCTCTCTTGGTGACGGCAACGACAACCCAGCTCTTGGTCTTGCTTATCGGCCTGGTCTCGGCGATGAGAACCCTGTCACCGACCTTGGCGTCTATGCACTCTGGGTTGTGAGCGTGAACCTTGCTCCTCCTGAGCTCATACCTCTCGTACTTCTTGAGGTAGTGGTAGTGCTGCCTCTCGACGACGACGGTCTTCTTGCCCTTGTCGCTGACGACGACACCCTCGAAGTACCTGCCGTGTATCCTGAGGTGTCCGTGCCAGGGGCAGTGGGGATCGTCACACTTCTCAGCGGGAGGCTGAACTTTCAATCCGATCTCTCTCATTTTCGCCACCTCTTCTTCAATCTCATCTCGGGTCTTCCAATCAGTTCCTTTCCGTTGATCCGGATTCTTTTATCGTCAACTTCAAACTCGAGCTCCGCCACGTCCTTCGGGATAACCCATACCCTCTCACCGGCAATGGTGAGGGTGTTCCTCGTCTCATCAAGGACGTAGCCCTCGATGCCAACCAGCTCTGGATGAGATGCCCTTATAATTTTTGCTTTCAGTCCTATGAGCTCGCTCCAGATGATGTTTTTCTGGTTCACTCGACTTCTATTAAGTCCTCGGAAAATCCAAGGTCTGCGAGCAGCTTCTTGACCCTTTCTCTGTGGTCTCCCTGGAGCTCTATCCTTCCGTTCTTTGCCGTTCCGCCGCATGCCAGCTTCGCCTTCAGCTTTTTGGCTATATCTTCGAGGTCGAACTCCTTCTCGTCTATGCCCTCAATTATGGTTTTAAGCTTTCCGTAACGGGCCTTCTCTATGTACACCCTAATTCTCTGCTGCTCCTTCAGCACTTCTTTAAAGAGCATCTCATCCAGAGGGTTAACAATCCTCGGCACCTAACCTCACCTTTTCTCCCTAAGCTTCTCATTCTTTATGGTTAACAGGCGCGCGATGTCGCGCCTGAGGTTGCGGATGACCATGGGGTTCTCAATTGAGGCCCCCATGGTGAGCACGCCTCTCTCCTTGGCGAGCTCGAGGCGGAGCTCCTTGATCTTCTTCTCGATCTCCTCAATGCTCATCTCTCTAATCTCACTCGGCCTCATTGGTGGTCACCTCTTCCCCGTGGATGGGCTTCTCAAGGACCTCAATCTCGTCCGGGAGCTTGGCGTCGGGCGGCATGATGGAGACCTTAACACCGATGACACCGAGCTTGAGCTTGGCCTGGGCGTATCCCTTGCTGACGAGGGTCTCGGCCGGGTTTCCGACCTTGGCGAGGTAGCCCTGGTAGAACCTGACGCTCTTAGCCCTCTCACCGGTAAGCTTTCCGCTGAGGCGGATCTCGACACCGCGGGCACCGTTCCTCATGATGGCCCTGATGGCCGAGTAGGCAGCCCTCCTGAAGTGGATGCCCCTCTCAAGGGCCTGGGCGAGCCTGACCGCCTGAACCTTGGCGTTGAGGTAGGGGTTCTTTATCTCCTCGACCTCGATCTGCGGGTTCTCAAGGTTGAACTGCCTCTCGAGTATCCTTGTGAGCTCCCTTATACGCCTGCCGCCCCTGCCTATGACGTAGCCGGGATTGGCAGCGAATATGGTGACCTTGGTTCCGAGCGGGGTCTTTTTGATGTCGATTCCACCGTAGCCCGCCCTGCGGAGCTCCTTCTCAAGGTACTCGTCGATGAGCATATCCCTAACGTTTTCCTTGATGAAGTATCTCTCGATCGCCAAAAGTCTCACCTCCTAATCTCCTCAACGACTATCTCAATGTGGGTGGTCTGCTCGTTGAACGGTGTTGCCCTTCCGAAGGCCCTCGGGATGTAACCCCTGAGGACCGGGCCCCTGTGAGCCGCTGCGTGGATTATCCTGAGCCTGTCGGGGTCGAGGCCCTTCTGCTCGGCGTTGTTCTTCGCGTTGAGGAGGACCTTCTTGACGGCCTTGGCGACCTTGACCGGGTACCTACCCGGACCAAAGCCCCTGCCCGGCTTGTGGCCCTGGCTGTCGTTGAAGCGCCTCATCGGAACCGGCCTCTTGAGGGCTATGACGTCGTCGAGGTACCTGAGTGCGTCGTTGACCATCATTCCCTTTATCTCCCTGAGGAGCTCGACGCTGTGCTTCGGGGATATCCTGAGGTCCCTTCCGCTGGCACGAGCCATCTTCTCGGGGTCAAAATTTTGGAATGAGTAGGAAAACCTGCCCCTGCTCATCTAAACCACCTCACTTGACCGCCACGAACATCGATGACCTGGTCGCACCGACACCAGGTGAACCGTGCTGGACGACCTTCCTAGTCAGGGCAAACTCACCGAGGTAGTGGCCGATCATCTCCTCCTTGATCTCTATCGGAACGAACTCCTTTCCGTTGTAGACGTGGATGGTCATGCCGACCATCTCGGGGAGTATGACCATGTCCCTGCTGTGGGTCCTTATCGGCTTGTTGTACTTACCCTTCTTAGCCAGGCGAATCTTCCTGAGGAGCTTCTTCTGCTCCGGGCTGAGGCCGCGCTTGAGGCTCCTCCTCTGCCTGGCCGGGAGGAGCTTAGCAAAGTCCTCGAGTGACATGTTGAGAAGTTCCTCAAAGGTGTAACCCCTGTACTTAAACTCCTTCTTTCTCGCCATCTTCACTTCCTCCTACCAGTTCTTCTCGCGGCTATGTGACCGACCTTCCTTCCGGGCGGAGCGCGCCTCGAAACGGTTGAAGGCCTACCAATGTGGTGCTCCTTACCACCGTGCGGGTGGTTGACGGCGTTCATCTTGACACCTCTCGGCTTCGGCCAGAACCTGTTCCTGGCCTTGGCTATGTAGTAGGCCTTACCAGCCTTGACGATCGGCTTCTCAAGCCTACCACCGCCAGCGACGACACCGATGGTGGCCCTGCAGGTCGGCTTAAACTGCTTGAGCTCACCGCTCGGGAGCTGGACTATGACCTTGTCCTTCTCCCTGCTGACGACGAGCGCGTAGGCACCGCCGGCCCTGACGTACTTTCCTCCATCGCCCGGAACTCCCTCGATGTCGTAGACGTAGCTTCCCTCGGGTATCATTGCCAGCGGAAGGGTGTTGCCGATCTTGATTGGGGCGTTCGGCCCGATGGCTATCTCCTCGCCGACGAGGATTCCCTCGGGAGCGATGATGAGCTTCTCCATGCCGTTCTCGAACTTAACGCGAGCGACTGGAGCGGTCCTTCCAGGGTCGTGGAGTATTTCGACGACCTTGCCGACGAGAGTCTCCTCCTTGGTAAGGTTGAGCGGGACGTACCTAACGGCACCCCTGTACCTGTGGGAGGGGGCCCTAAAGGTCGTGGTTCCCTTACCTCTCCTCTGCTGAATCAAACTCTTTCCCATCTCACTCACCCCGTCAGAACAATCCTATCCTTGCAGCAATCTCACTTGCGTTGTACTCAGGCTTGAGCTTCACGTAGGCCTTCTTCTCACCCTTCATGGTCACGAGGGTGTTGACCTTCTCGACCTTGACCTCGAACATCTCTTCCACGGCCCTCTTGATGTCCTGCTTGGTGGCGCGCCTGTCGACTATGAAGGTGAGCTTGTTCTCGTTCTCAATCATGGCAACGGCCTTCTCGGTGACGACCGGCTTGACGATAACCTTGTATGGGTCCATCTCTCATCACCCGTAAATCTCCCTAAGCCTCTCTATGGCACCCTTGGTCCAGATGGTCAGCCTTCCAGGGTGGGTACCCGGAGCGAGGAGCTCAACGCCGAGGTTCTCAACGGTAACGACGTCAACGCCCGGGTGGTTCCTGGCACCCTGGACGATTCCCTCATTCTTGGCGACAACGACGAGCGGACCCTTGGCCTTCTTGTAGCGCCTTCCGCGCATCTTACCCTTACCGGCCCTTATCTTGGTGTTCTTCTTGGCCCTCTCGATGTCGTCCCAGACGCCGAGCTTCTTGAATATCTCCCTGGTCTGGGCGGTCTTGAAGACCTTCTCGAGGTCATCGGTAACGACTACCGGAACCTGCGGGACGTTGTCAACCATGTGGCCCCTGGCCCTGACGAGGTCGTAGTTGGCGGTCGCGGCTATGGCGCTCATTATGGCAAGTCTGCGCTCCTTCTTGTTGATGTCCTCCCAGATTATCTTCTCGACCTTGGGCGGGTGGGTTCTCCTTCCACCCCTAGCGAAGGGGACGAAGGCAGCGAACCTCGGGGAGGTCTTTATCCTCTCAACCCTGGCCATTCCGTGGCCCTTTCCGATGTTCTCGGTGACCCTTCTCTTGCCGGCGAGCGGGTCCCTGCCCTGCGGCTGTATCCTGCGGGTCCATGAGGCGATGACAGCCCTCCTGATGAGGTCGGGCCTGAACGGAGTGTCAAAGACCTTCGGAAGCTCGATCTCTTCAACGGGCTCGCCTTCGAGATTGAAAACCTTAACCTTCATTTATCTCACCTCACTGCTTGGATTCCCTACTGACGTAGGTTATCTGCGGCCTCTCAACCGGCGGCCTCTTCTTCGGCGCCCTTATAGCCGGCCTGACCCTGATGATCCTCTTGAAGGCTCCCGGGACGGTACCCTGGATCAGGAGGAAGTCGCTCCTTATGACACCGTAGTGCGGGAAGCCGCCCTTCGGGGTGATCTCGATCTCGTCCTTCTCGCTGAGCTTGAGCTTGCCGTTCTCACCTATGGCGATGAGCCTCTTGTTGAACTCGGTCCTGTGGTGGAAGCCCATCTGACCGGCCTGCGGAACGGTCCACATGACCCTGGTCGGGTGCCACGGACCGAGGTTACCGATGTGCCTGCCCTTACCAGCCCTCTGGGCCTTGTGGAACTGTATCTTGACGCCCCAGCGCTTGACCGGACCCTGGGTTCCCTTACCCTTGGTGACGGCTATGACGTCGAGGAGCTCACCCTCGTGGAGAACCTCGCTAGCGCGGAGCTCCTTGCCTATCTTCTCCTTGGCGTACTCGAACTTGGCCTTGACGTCGTCGCCACCGATGGCGTACTCCATGACTTCCGGCTTCTTCTTGAGCTTGATGAGCCACGGCTGGGTGTGGACGAGAAGCCTGACGTCGGCGATCTCGCCCTCATTGACGAGGTCCTCAAGCTGGCCGAGCTTCTCCTTGAAGGCGTCCTCGCCGTACTCCTTGGGAAGGGTCTTTATCCTTCTCCTGACGTGGTCGTTGAGCTCGTGGAACCAGACCTCGGTGGCGGTCTCAAGACCGAGGTAGCCCTGCCTGTAGGCCCTGATGCCGTAGACAAAGAGCGGCGGGACCTCAACCACCGTAACCGGCATGAAGATTTCCTTGCCATTGGTGAGCCCTGGCCTGTCGTCTATCATAAGAACGTGGGTCATACCGGCCTTGTAGCCGGCAAAACCGAGCATCCTGACTTCGCTGTCCTTCGGCCACTTCCTGATTCTCGGGACTATGCTCTTGGCCCTCTTTCTAGGGGAGTAAGCCAGTGAACCTCTCCTTGGTCTGTGTATTCTTCCCATCTCAATCCCTCCTTATGAAATTAAACACCGCGAGTGTGGCCATCACGGCCTCCTCGGTGCGGACGGTGGCCGTCCGCTGATTTGGAATTGTGTTGAGGATTAGATCAAAGTCATATTCCTCCTCGCCGAGGAGTTCCATCACACCTTTCCTCGGTGAGCCAAACACGAATCCGACCTCCCCCTCGAGCGGGGGAAGCTTCACCTCTCGAACGTCACGCCCCATTCTTGAGGTCGCGATGCTCAAATCCAGCCTGGCCTTTTTAAGTGTTTTTGCCAGTGACTTCCGCGTGAGGTGAACCCTGTACCCCCAGTACTCCCTTGGTTTCGCTGGTATTACCCTGAGAGGCCTCGTTGAGACGATCCTGAAAGTTGCACGCCCCTCAACGTCCCCCTCGACCACGGCGAGGTCGTCAAGACCTATGTCCGCGTAAACCCTGCGGCCCTTCCTGAAGGCAAAGCCCTCGCGGATTTCTCCAACCTTGGGCCTGCCCTTGAGCTTGTGGTGGGGAGTTCTCAGAGGGGGGATCACGCCGGCGTACCTGAGCTCCGGCATGAGGGGGAACAGTCTCTTTCTGAGGTACTGGGGTGTTTCCGCGTACTCAAGGAGCGTTTTGATGAACCTTCCGTCCCTGCCGCCGGCCCTGTAAATCCATATGTGCTCAATGCCGAAGATTGCAGCGGCCCTGGCTATCTGCCCAACCTTGTACGTCCTGATTTTGGGGTCGTCAGCCTCTTCAAGGAGTGAATCTGGAATGAAGATGTGCCAGGCCATTTTTCCGTCATCCTTTGTTGTAGGTACTTTAACGCTGAAGTGGGGTCTATGGAGACTATTTAAAAGACTTTCGAACCGTTCCACCCTTTTTTAGGTGGGAAGGTATACAAAATTTTTGCAAAGAAACTTTGCTGGCGCAAAGTTTCACCAAAGCTGGCATGCCTTATTAGAATAGCAATTTTAGAGAAGGTTTGAAATCGAATCTATGTGAATTTTAGGTGTGTTTCTTCCTGGTAGCGCCCTCCGGGCGCTGTTCTTTGAGCAAAACACCTCTGAAACATAGGCTGTTCAAATCAAAACCCCAAACAAGAGCGTCCATTTATCACGGCATGCCACCCATTCAAATTCCATTGAGGTCGTAAGGACTTTTTGGTCAAGCTTTGTGCAGGCAAAGCTTGTGGGAAAACCTTTTAACTTGTGGGGGTGCAAGTAACTTGTGGGGGTGCAAGTTGATGCTGTTCTCACCTTACCCGAAGACTAGAAGGGAAGAACTCTTTGACAGGGAGGGAGAGCTGAAAGAGATTGAAGAGGCAGTTAAGCGCGGAGAAAGACTGATCCTCCTCCTCGGTCTCAGGAGATTGGGAAAGAGCTCGCTGCTAAACGTTGCGCTGAACGAACTTCCCAACCCGTCCATCAAAGTGGACGTGCGAAAGACGTACTCAGAGTTCTCCTCAGTCAACAGGTACATAATCGGTAAAATGCTCCTGTCAGCGATGAGCGGGAAGAGAAAACTGCTCAAAGAGGCTAAAGCCTTTCTCGAAAGGGTCAGGGGGATAACATTCTCTGGAATTCAGGTGGAGATAAGCCCCGGAGACTTCTCAATAACGGAACTCCTTGAGGCCCTCAACGACTACGGTGAAAACGCCGGCCGGGTCGTGATAGCCTTCGACGAGGCCCAGTATCTTCGCTTCGGCGGCGCTACAAGGTACGACGGGATTTTGGCCTATGCTGTTGACAACCTTGAGAATCTGACGTTCATTCTGACGGGCTCTGAGGTTGGTCTGCTCTTTGACTTCCTCAAGTTCGATGACCCCGACGCGCCCCTCTTCGGCCGTTATCACCATGACATAGTCCTCAACAGGTTCAGCCCCGATATGAGCGCCGAATTCTTGAGGAAGGGCTTTGGGGAGGCTAACTTCCCAGTGACCGAAGGGGAGATAGAGGATACCGTGAGAGAGCTCGACGGAATCCCGGGCTGGCTGGCCCTCTACGGATACATAAGGGTCACAAGGAACCTCAGACACGACGAAGCCATAAACGAAGTCCTGGGAGAAGCCAAGAGTCTGGTTCAGACCGAACTATCGCGGCTCTTTGCGTACAGTCCAAGGTACAGGGTTATTTTGAAAGGAATAGCCCTCGGATACTCACGGTGGAAGGATATCAAAGACTACCTAACGCTCAAGCTCGGCCACATAAATGATTCAAACTTCTCGGCACTCCTTGAAAACCTCGTCAAGTCCGGCTACGTGGAGAAAAAAGAGGGAGAATACACGATTCCAGACCCCGTGCTCCAGAAGGTCTTCAGGGAGCTTTAACTTGCAGGGGTGCAAGTAACTTGTGGGGGTGCAAGTTAGAGCCCCTCGATTTCTTTCACTCTCTCGAAGTTTCCCTCCTGATCATCTCAATTGAGAATGTGTAGAGGCCGAGGCGCTGAAGGTTCTCAGGCGGGCCTCAGTCCACGAACGCCAGGCCGTTCCACAGCTCCCTCATCTCACGCGTTGCGTCCGGATAGACCCTCTTGAAGGTTATCCTCCAGTACCCGTTTTTCAGATCCTCTATATCCTCGATGTGTATTTTCACGCCAAGCCTCTCGAAGTGGGTCACCATTTTGTGGGCGGTGCTTATGTTCTTCACCCTCACAGTGAAGACCTCCTCGACCTCCCCTCCGCTGGCAACTTCATGGATGCTCTCGACGAAGGGCCGGAGAAGGGCCTTTCCAAGGGCTTTGGCATACTCGTCGAACTCCTCTCCCTTGACGTGCTTTTCGGCCAGGTAAAAAGCGAGGCGTTTAATCCGCCCCATGAAGTAGCCGTGGGGAAGGTCGAAGAATATGTGGGAGCCGATTTTGAGGTCGTTGATGTTGGCGTAGGGTGTTACGTACTTCGCTATTTTCTTCATGTCGGGCGTCTTCATGACGATGCCTTCCCTCTTCTCCCTGCTGAGCCTTTCGATGAGTTCATACAGCTCATCGATTTTCGAGCGGTCGTAGATGCCAAAGGTCTCAACATGAGGAATCCCGTATTCCTCGGCAAGGCGGTAGCGCTCTTCCACGGGAAGGCTCCTTCCGCTTCCCTTCTCTTGGATGTCAAAGAGGAAGAACCTGATGTCCTCCTTCACGTAGGGCGGCCCCTCGACGATGTACGGACTCTCAGGCCCTGCCATCTCGCCCGCCAGAACAAGGTTGGGGTAGTCTTTAAAGAACTCATCGTTTATGAAATCCAGTATCCTCTCCGTAGTGAAGGGACAAACGAAGCCGCCCCTCGTAAGAGCCAGAATCCCGTCCTTAACCTTCACGACGCGGACGTTATAGCCGTCCACCTTCTCTTCGACGTAGAATGGCTTGTTTTTGAAGACCCTATTTATCCCCGTCTCCAGCTGGACGACGCGCTTTATGTGGGGGAATCCTAAAACAACATCTCCATTCTCAAAAACCACTGTCCCACGCCGGAAGCTCCTAGCGGAGTCCCTAAAGCGGACGTATCTTATACCCTCAAATTCATCCTCTACGACTCCACCCTTGCCCTCAAGAGCCATCAGCCTATCCCCTGGAAGGCCGAGTTTGAGAAGCATTGCCCTAAAGCCCGAACTTACCATCATCTCACCAGTCTAAGTTGGACTGCATCATTAATAATCATTATGAATTATAAATATATGAGAAAGACTCGACAGGCCATTAAAAGGTAGAAGAGGGCAAGATGTCTTCAGAGCTTTATCGTCGAAAGGACCTTGGTCGTGACGTCGTTGCCTTCCTTGTCGTAGATCCTGTAGTAGGCGCTGTAGGGCAGCTTCATCTTGGCCCTGTGCATGGCACCGAGGGCGAACTTGAGGTGGTTCTCGTTCACCCAGACGGTGATGATCTTCTGGTCCTTCCTGACACGGGCGGCGAGTCCTATCGGCTTTCCGAAGGGCCTGCGCATACCGTTTCCGTAACGGTCGGCCTTCCTTCCGGTAGCCATCGGGTTCTCACGGAGAACCTGGAACGGGAAGACCCTTATCTTGAAGTGGTAGTTGCTCCTTCCGACGTTCTTCTGGAGGTACCTGTTCACCTGGATACGGATGGCCTCAAGGGCGTTCTGCCTTATCTGCATGGCCTGCTCCGCGTGAAGGCTGACCTCGTACTCGAACTCGGCTGAAAGGTTGCCCATGTCGAAGATCGTTATCTTCGGACCGGGTGCACCGCGGATGTATTCCCTTCTCGTGTAAGCGGGCTTGTCAACGTCTCTATCAATCTTGGCTGGTCTCAGTCCCATACTCTCACCTCCAAATGAGCGTAAGCTAAGCCTAAACTTAGCTTGACATCGCTTTTATAAAAGTTTTGGAGTGCTCGTTCGCATCAAAGGTTATCCACCACGCCATTTAAGCTTGACGCTCTGCCATAGCAGGACCAGTGAAATGGGCGTGAAGGTTAGAAGGGCGAGGTTGAGAGTTACAGCTCCCTGCAACTCCCCCAGCGAGTACGCAAAGCCGAATAGCATCCCGCCCAGGAAAGTGGACAGGTTCTGGACGCCGTTGACGCCCCCAATGGCAAGGGAAGATCGGTGGTAGCTAGCCAACACCTTCCTGGAAATCGGACGGAAGCTCTGGAAAGCGAAGAGCGCCAGGAATATTCCAAGGAACACCGTCGGTGCTGTCTTCACCGCCGCGAGCAGGGGTGAAAGCGCGGCCATCAGAGAAGTCAGCCTAACCATCATCACTTCGCTCCTCACGTCCGCAAACCATGAGGCAAAGTAGCTCAGTACGGAGGCAAAGAAACCCGCCCAGCCGATGAGTGTGGCGGTCGTTGCCCTGTCCAT
>DRGF01000140.1 GCA_011050175.1 Thermococcus sp.
AAGATGGAAGTGGTAGATCAGTATAATGTGCGAGAACCCTTCGATGTCTTTCAATCCCTGTGAGTACTCCGGGAAGACCTCAACGGTTCCCTTAATCCCCCTGGCTGCAGAGGGCTGTATTGGGACTCCCTTCGGCTCCTTGAAGGGGCTGTGGATGACTCCGATGAAACGGTATGTTACTTCTTTCACTTTCTTTCCCACCTGAACGGTTCTTGAAGCAGGAGCTCAAACTCGCGGTATAAACTGGGGCGTCCTTCCCGCGTATTCCCGCCGCTCACCGCCAAACATCTCCTCAAGGGCTTTCTCCTCTTTACATATAAATCTCATCACGGCCACCCAGTAAACCAGGGGCAGGCCAAGCATGAAACCTCTGATAACGAGGGAAAAGCCCGGAAGTATCAGGAGGCCCCAGATTGAGTATATTGGGTGTCTGACCTTGGAGTAACATCCACTTGTTAATAATTCTTTCCTGCGATAGGCCCTTGAAATCTAGGTGTAACAGCGGAGCCAGAGGACGATGCCCACAGCGACGAGAAGTGCTCCGAGGATTAGTAGCCTTGGAGTCCAAACTCCATAAACGGAGTTCGGGTAGAACGCGAGGGGGCGTAAGGAGAGGTGAAAATGAAAACCTTGGGCACTATGCCAAGGAACCTCATCGCTCACTCCTCTATCGGGGGCTTTTCGGCCTTCTTTGCTTGGACTTGGCTGTAGAGATCGTCGAAGTTCTCGATGATCCCCTGGAGGGCGAGCTTTAAGTCCCTCGTCCTCGTGAAGAACGCCACCTTGTTGGTCTTGTCCCTTATGCGCAGGAAGTTCGGTCCCATCCTGAAGGCGGCCAGAACGTCAACGTCGAGGAGCTGGCCCACAACCGCCTTAAACTTTCTCGGGTCACCGTGGCCTTCGTCGTGCTCCTCTTCGAGGTTTTTGGCCTTGTTGTGTCTCTTCTCGATTAGCCTGACAGTCCCGTCCTCGCAGACCTCATAGATTGCGAAGAACTCTGAGTCGCCATAGTGAGCATCTATGAGCGTCTCGTCGTCTTCCATTCCAAACGCAACCTTGAGGCACCGCATAATTATCACCGTTTTGAGCGTATGCACAAAGCTTAAAAGCTTTTAGGTTAGCCTAATTCTGGAGGTGAGAGCTTGCAGATAGCCGTGAGTGGTGGAAAAGGTGGTACCGGAAAGTCAACTGTCGCGATCAACCTGGCTATAGCGCTCAGGGAGCACTACGACCTCGTCTTAGCAGACCTTGACGTTGAGGCTCCCAACGACCACCTTCTGCTTGGTGTGGAGCTGGCCAACGAGGAGCCGGTCGAGATGTTTATGCCGCGCTTTGATTACCAGAAGTGCACCCGCTGCAGGAAGTGTGCTGAGGTCTGCGAGGAGCACGCGATAATAACCATGCGCGATGGGACGCCCTTCCTGATGCCGAACCTCTGCTCAGGCTGTGGCGCCTGTGAGATAGTCTGTCCGGTTCGGGGGGCGATTCTGCCGGGCAAAAAGCTGATGGGACACACTTACTTCACAGAGACTCCCTACGGCTTCCCGCTCGTCACCGGGAGGCTCCTTGAGGGCGAGGAAAGGGCGATGCCTATAGTCACCATGGCCAAGAAGCGCGCCCGGGCGCTTGAAAAGGAGCTTCTTATGGTTGACACCGCCGCGGGGACGAGCAACACAGTCTCAAAGGCCCTTGAGGACTCAGGACTTATCATAGCCGTCACCGAGCCAACTCCCCTCGGAATTCACGACGGCGAGCTGATTCTCAGGCTGGCGAAGCTGATGGAGGTTCCCGCGATGGTCGTTGTGAACCGTTCAGACCTCGGCGACGTGGCCAGGGTGCGCGAGATAGCGGAGAAGTACGGTGCGGAAGTAATAGCGGAGATTCCCTACAGCGAGAGCATCATAAGGAGCTACGTTGATGGGAAGCCCATAGTTCTGACTGACTACCCGGAAGCGGGGCTCTTCAAGGAGATTGCTTCCAAGGTCGTTGAGTTCCTCGGAGGTGGTGAGTGATGCAGCTGGCCATAGCGAGCGGTAAAGGTGGCGTTGGAAAGAGCACTGTCACGGCTTCACTCCTCTACCTGCTGAAGGATGAGTACCGGCTCATAGCGGTTGATGCCGACGCCGACGCGCCGAACCTCGATCTGCTCCTCGGCGTGGAGCGCTGGGAAGAGGAGAGGGAGCTGATAGGGGCGAAGGTGGCGAGGATAAACACAGAGAGCTGTGTAAGATGCGGCATCTGCCAAGAGCGCTGTCCCTACGACTGCATCAAGGTGGTAGACGGCGACTACGTTGTCAGCGAGCTGACCTGTGAGGGCTGCAACGTGTGCGGCCTCGTTTGTCCGGTTCCAGGGACTATAACGCTGGAGGAAGTTCGGTCTGGAGTCGTTAGGAAGACGACCACCCGCTACGGCTTCCCGCTGATTTCGGCCCAGCTCGACGTCGGGAGGCCCAACAGCGGAAAGCTCGTCACCGAGGAGAAGGAGTGGGCGAAGAAGCTCATGGGCGAGCTCGGCCTGGAGCACATGATAGTGGACAGCGCGGCAGGAATAGGCTGTCAGGTCATAGCGAGCCTCGGCGGTGCCGACGTGGCAATACTCGTTGCAGAGCCGACCCCAGCTTCCCTTAGCGACGTTCAGAGGGCTTACAGGGTCGTCCAGCACTTCAGACAGCCGGCTTATTTAATAATCAACAAGGCAGACTTCAACCCAGGCTTTACCGCGCTCAGGGAGTGGGCCGAGAGCGAGGGGATTCCGATACTCGGTGAAATACCCTACGATAGGGCGATTCCGGAGAGCATGAGCATGCTCAAGCCCTTTGTAGAGGCCTTCCCCGACTCGAAGGCCGCCGATGCTATGAGGGAGATAGCGGAGAGGGTCAGGGAGGAGATACTCCGCTGACCTCTCGGTTTGGTGGGGCTTTCCTTTTTCACCTGTCTGTACTTTTCTTTGGTTTGGCGGCACCAACCCAAACCTTAAAAGCCCCCCCGCGTAGTCCATCCGGTGGTGTGGAATGGCCGAGACGAACGAGCAGCTTGAAAGGCTTGCTTATGAGTATCAGCTCCTTCAGGCCCAGGCACAGCTCCTGGCCCAGAACCTCGAACTGCTTACCCTTGGAAGGAACGAGTTCCAGGCAGTCAAGGAGACTCTGGAGGAACTTAAGAAGGTCGAGGAAGGGAACCCAGAAATACTGGTGCCGATTGGGGCCGGCTCCTTCCTGAAGGCGAGGATAGAAGACAAGGAAAACGCGATAGTCAGCGTTGGCGCTGGTTACGCCATCGAGAAGAACCTTGACGACGCAATAGCGTACCTTGAAGCCAGGATAAAGGAGTACGATGAGGCGATAGCCAAGAACCAGGAGGCCCTCAAGAAGCTCGAGGGTCAGCTGGGAGAACTCGCCAAGAAGGCGCAGGAGCTTCAGCAGAAGCAGGCTATGAACTTCAGCGTGAAGAAGTGATCAAAACTCAAGCATTTTTCAGAGCGCTTTTAACTTCTTTTACTTAATCTTCTGAATTTCTCATAAAAGGGTAAGAAATCAGTAATCAAACTGGATTATGAGCCCTTCTGGGAAGAGTACCACTCCACGGTCTTCTTCAGGCCTTCCTCAAGGCTCCACTCCGGCTCGAAGCCCAGTTTCCTTATTTCGCTTATATCCGCTTGGCTGTGCCTTATGTCTCCGGGTCTGGGTTTGTCAAAGCGTATCGAGCTCCTTGCACCGGTTATCTCGATCACCTTCATCGCCAGCTCCAGGATGCTCGTCTGCTTTCCGGTTGCGACGTTGAAGACCCTCCCGTTGCTCTTACGGCTCTCGGCGGTGAGTATGTTTGCCTTGACCACGTCCTTCACGTAGATGAAGTCCCTCGTCTGCTTGCCGTCCCCGTATATGACAAGCGGCTCGTTGTTCAGGGCCCGGTTGATGAATATGCTTATTACCCCTGCGTACTGGTTGGCGCTCTGCCTCGGGCCGAAGACGTTGAAGTAGCGCAGGGAAACTACAGGCAGGCCGTAAAGCTCGTTGAAGACCCTGAGGTAGTGCTCGGCCGTGAGCTTGGTGACGCCGTACGGAGAGAGGGGTTTTGGCGTTTCCGTCTCCTTGAGCGGAAGGTTGGGGTTATCGCCGTAAACCGCCGCGGAGGACGCGAAAATCAGTTTTCCGTGACCTTCCATAAGGGCTTTCAAAATGTTGAGAGTGCCCATGACGTTGACGTCCTCGGTGAAAATCGGGTCCCTAACGCTCTCGACCACACTCACCTGGGCTGCTTCGTGGAAGACGTAGTCCGCGTGGCTTATCAGCTCGGCTATGGAGGAGTAGTCCCTGATGTCGGCTTTAACGAGCTTTGCCCCCAGCGGGACGTTCTCTTCCTTCCCTGTGTAGAGGTTGTCGATGACGACGACCTCGTTGTCCTTGATGAGTTCCCACGCTATATGGGAGCCGATGAAGCCTGCCCCTCCGGTGACCACGACAAGCTTGTTCCTCATTCTTGACCCCTGGGGGAGTAAAATCTGTCTCCCTTAAGTCTTTTTCCCCACCTGAGTCGTTCTGAGCTTTACGGCCTCCATTAAGTCTTCCTTCGCCGGAGGGTTGTCTGAGACGTTTGAATAGAGGTCAACGAGGTCATTTATTATTATGACGAGCTTTTCGAGGGTGTCTTTGCTCCTGTTCCAGGGTGTTGCGTAGCGGGACTCTATGATATCCGCCAGGTCGTCGATGGTGAACTCGTAGATTACCTCCTCACTGGGGCACTTCACCAGTAGCAGCTTCCCATCTTTAAGGACAACACTGATGTCGGGTTTTTGGCTCTCCACCATAGGACACCACACTACTTATTTGGTCATTAAGATACTTTAAGGTTGTGCTTCTCAGTTTGAAACTCCATCGTCAAACGGAAGACTGGCTGATAAAAATATGTTAAATCCGAAATCATTATAAGCCCCCTATTGACTTAAACCTGGGTAAGGATCCATGCCGAGCTACATCGTTGTTGGTGGTCAATGGGGAGACGAGGGTAAGGGTGCTCTTATCGCCTACCTTGCCCAGAAGGACGAACCTGAGGTCATAGCACGCGGAGGCGTTGGAACGAACGCGGGCCACAGCGTCTTCATCAACGGCAGGAAGTACGCGGTCAGGCAGCTCCCAACGGCATTTATGCAGACCAAGGCCAGGCTTCTCGTTGGGGCGGGAGTTCTCGTTGACCCGGAGGTCTTTTTCCACGAGCTTGAGCACCTCAAGGATTTCAACGTCGCCCAGAGGGTCGGAATAGACTACCGTTGTGCAGTAATCGAGGAGAAGCACAAGCAGCTCGACCGCTCTAGCAGCCACCTCCACGAGAAGATAGGCACAACCGGAAGCGGCTGCGGGCCAGCAAACGCGGATAGGGTAATGAGAAAGGCAAAGCTCGCGAGGGACATCAAAGAGCTTGAGCCGTACCTGACGGATGTCGCTCAGGAAGTCAACGATGCCCTCGACGAAGGTAAGCTCGTGCTCGTCGAAGGGACCCAGGGCTTTGGGCTGAGCCTCTACTATGGAACCTATCCGTACGTGACATCTAAGGACACCACAGCCTCTGCCATAGCGAGCGACGTGGGAATAGGCCCCACGAGGATCGACGACGTCATAGTCGTCTTCAAGAGCTTCCCGACGCGCGTTGGGGAGGGGCCGTTCCCGACTGAGATGAGCCAGGAGGAGGCGGAAAAGCTGGGCCTCGTCGAGTACGGCACCGTGACCGGCAGAAGGAGAAGGGTCGGCTGGTTCGACTTCGAGTTCGCACGCTATTCGGCGAAGGTAAACGGCGCGACGATGCTGGCCATAACAATGCTCGACAAATACGACAAAGAGGCCTTTGGCGTTACCGATTACGATAAACTGCCCAAGAGGGCCAAGGAGTTCATCGAGGAAATAGAAGAGAGGGTCGGCGTCCCGGTCGGTATAATCAAGACCGGTCCCGAGCTTGAGCACGTGATTGATAGGAGAGATACTCTCTGATTCTCTTTTCTCCTTTCCATGCGGGCCACAGCCACTCAACTACCGCCCTGTGGAACTCGTCCGCCCACTCTGGGTCTTCAAATATCTCGTGGCATGCCCCTTTGAATTCCTTCAGCGTTTTATTCTCCACCCTAAGCTCTTTGAAAAGTGCCCTGGCCCCTTCAGGTGGGGTTATCACATCCCCCGTCCCAACGAGGAGCAGAACCGGGACTTTTATCCTGTTCGCTTCTCTATGTGCAAGCTTCATGTTCACAAAGATGCTCCTTCCGAGCTTTGCCGAGATTCTGTCGTGGACTAGCGGGTCTTCAATGTAGCGCTTAACGGTCTCCGGGTTCCTGGATAGCAAGCTGGGGTTTATTCCGTTGGACATGACTATTCCAGGAGCGATCCTTCCGAGGAGCCTTGCAAGGGCCACCATGAAGCTGGGCGTTTCCGGGCTCTTCGCAAGTGCCGGTGAGGAAGCAATTACTCCCCGTATCATATCCGGTCTCGTTTCGGCGTAGCGTATAACCGTTAAACCGCCAAGGCTGTGCCCGAAGAGGAAGGGCTTTTCCCTGATTTCCTCGATGATGCCGTCAATTATTTCCATGGCTTCTTCAATGCTCGTGTGTCCCCTCTTACCGGGGCTCTTTCCGTGACCCGGCCAGTCGAAGGTGTAAACGGCAAAACCGGCATCATTAAGCATCTCTATCAGCTTTTTGTACCTTCCGCTGTGTTCTCCAAGGCCGTGGACAAGAACAACCCATCCAGCTCTGGGTTCACCGAACTTGGCTTTATAAATCTCCACCATATCCACCGCCAGATGAGAAATTGGAAAAAGAGAATTTAACGTTTTCTCAGTGCTGGGCTAAGATGAAAACGGATTCTCCTTTATCCTCTCGTTGACGAAGCGGACGAGCTTTTCGACGTCTTCACCGAGGGTGTCCGGCTCGGGCTTCATCAGGACGTAGAAGACGTTGGTCTTCGGGGTCAGCGAAACGTGCTTGACGTTGTGGGGGTTTGAGAGGCTCTCGATGAACTCTTTGAGGTTCTCAACGTCCCGTTTCTTCTCGTAAAGGGCCTCGTATTCCTTCCCGGCAATCTCAACGGTTTCCTTCTGGAGAAGGTCCTCGTTCTCGATGTCCGGCTTCAGCCGGTAGTAGCCCTTCTGGATGAGGTGTGCCTCACGCTTTATCTGGGCGAAGGGCTTCACCACGAAGTAGAGCTTGTCGTGCCTGCTGGTGAACAGGGAAATCGGGAAGTACAGGATGCTGTGTCTGGGAAGGAGCGTTAGGGTGTACTCGAACTTCCTGATGTTGTCGCGGTTTACCTTATATTCGGCGCGGAAGCCGATGTAGCCCCCGAGCCACGTGTAGTTCTCGTCTTCGGGCTTCACTACGTCCTTGACCGTCTTTATGTAGTGCTCCATTAAAAGCAGGTTAAGCTTTCTTCCGCGGTAGTACTGGATAACGGAGATTCCGGCCAGAACAAATACTATCGCAAACAGTGTTTGGTTATCCATTTCAATCCTCCTCCAGCGGGTAGTACCTTTCAAGGGTTCGCGAGTCAATTATCTCAAGGCCAGCGACATCATCGAGGGTATCAACGATATCCCTGACGATCCTCCACCTCACGGGCCAGCTAAGGGCGTGTTGGAAGGGATGACGGAGCCCTTCGGAAAGGTGCAGGTAAATTCTCACGCCGTCTTCGTCAGCGATGACTTTATCCACGAGCCCGAGGCTCACAACGTCCATCTCCGTTATGGGCTCCTTCACCCTTTTAAGCCTCTCGTAGATTTCTTCAGTCTCCAACTATCTTGCCTCCCAGGGTTCTTAGGCTCTCCAGCCCGCGGGGCTCCTCCGGGAGGGTGGGCACCTTCACGATTTCAATGCCCTTGAACCTCCTGCTGACCTCATCCAAGACACGTTCCTGGGCTTTTATCTTCGCGGCCAGCTCCGGAACTTCAGCCTTCAGCTCCAGCACCTTGTTCATAATGATCATGTTAAACGGGACTTTGAACTTCCTCAGGCTTTCGTATGCCCTCTCCGTCTCGTAGAGGGGTAGCATCTCGGGGTTCATCACGGCCACGACACTTGTTTTCTCCGGATCTGTCAGCACGCTCTCAACGAAGGCGACTTCCTCTCTGTAAGCCTTGAGCTCCTTCATCACGGCGTCTTCCTCTTCCCTCGTCGGGAGCTTGAACTTCTCGCCTTCCACGGTAAACTCCTGCTCGCCGTGGATGTTGGCTATCGCGGCCCGCCTGTCGAGGATGGCCCTCCTTATCTCTATGAGTTTGTCCGTCCAGATGAGAGAGATTTTGGGAAGGGCGAGGACGCGGAGGGTCAGGCCCGTGGGCGGTGTGTCAAAGACTATGATGTCCCATTCGTCGCCGTTCGTCAGGATTTCCCTTATCGCTTCGAGCGTGGCGTACTCCTCTATTCCGGGTGAGAAGCTCAGCACCTCGAAATACTTTTCGAGGTTTATGACCGTGAGGTAGCGGTAGGTGTGCTTCATGCTTTCCTCAAGACGCTTTAGATATGCATTTATCAGCTTCTCCATGTTAAGCTCGGCCGCGTAGAGGTTTTCGGCTATCTTCTTTGGTTTATCTGAGAGCTTTTCCATCAGCACGTCTCCGAGATTGTGGGCCGGGTCGAGTGACACTATCAACGTTTTATATCCTTTCTCGGCCAGGGGGATTGCTGCCGCGGCTGAGCTGGTCGTCTTGCCGACGCCACCTTTTCCTATGAAAAAGACGACGCGGTAACCTTTCTTGGGAAGGAAAAACTCCCTCATGTGCTCACCTCACGTGATTTCAAACATCCCTGCCAGCTCGCCGAGGAGATCGTCCATATCAACGACCCTGCGCTGCATGACGTAAAGTTCACGTGTCATGTGGGGAAGAAGCCGTATCACGAGGGTCGTCGGCGGGCTGGGGATTCCCACAAACTCCCCCATAAGGATGAGCGCGAAGACGTTCTCAAGCTCTCTCAGCTCAAACTCAAGATATCCAGTCGAGTTATGTTTGAACGCCCCAAAAAAGCCCTTTAAGAAGGCTCTAATGTCTTCTGCGGGGCCTTTCTTTCTGCCCTTCATTTTCACCACCTAAAAGAGAAATAAAGGAAAGGGTCAGGCTGCGCTCGCGGCGTACTCTTCCTCTGGCTTCTTCCAGGCGAGGTAGAAGTCCCAAGCCAGGAGGACGTTCAGGATCAGGCCGACGAGGAGCGAGCCCTTGACTGCCACGAGCGTGGTCCCGCTGAGTGGCACTACCGCTATGTACCAGACCAGAGCGGCGGTTACCGTTATCCAGAGGAACATTGCCGGTATGAGGACCGCCCAGCTCCACTTTCCTGCTCTCTGAACCTTTGAGGCCCAGAGTGCGGCGGTCATCATTGCTATGCTCGCGAGGAGCTGGTTCATTCCGGCGAATGCTGGCCAGATGATCTTGTAGCTGGCGCCCCATGCGAGGTACGTTCCGAAGAGCGCTATGAGTATTGACGCGATCCACTTGTTGGTTATGACCTTCCATATACCCTCGCTGGTGTCGGCCACCATTCCAAAGAGCTCCTGCCAGGCGAACCTTCCAAGCCTTGTGGCGGTGTCAAGTGAGGTGAGGGTGAAGGCCGAGACCCACAGGGTTGCAAAGGTCTTTCCGAAGGTCTCGCTTACTCCGTAGAACTCGCTGACACCCTTGGCGTAGCCTCCAACGAAGGTGCCAAGACCGCCCTTGGTTATGTACTCGGTAGCCCACTGGCTTGGTTCAAGGCCCGTGAGCTGGACACCGTAAACCGCTATGGCCGTTATGACTATGGTTGAGAGGAAGCCCTCGGTGAACATACCGCCGTATCCGACGAGGAGGCCGTGTATCTCATTGTCAAGCTGCTTTGAAGACGTTCCCGAACCGACGAGGGAGTGGAAACCGCTGAGGGCACCACATGCTATTATCAAGGGCACTGTCGGCCAGAACGGTGAGGGAACGGGTTCGGTGCCCTTGACCACGTATGCACTCCAGGAGGTAAAGGCCGGAGCCGTGAAGTCCTTGGCGAGGAGCACGAAGGCCACTCCTCCAAAGACGAGTCCGAACCAGAGTATGTAAGCGTTGAGGTAGTCCCTTGGCTGGAGAAGAACCCAGACCGGCAGGGAGGCCGCTACTATGATGTACACCATCAGGATTATGTTCCAGTAGTGGTAGACGGTTTGGTAAGCGCTTGAAGTAGCGTCAGTCTGGCCGTCCACGAAGATCAGCGGGTGGTTGAGTCCAATCCAGACTGCTATGGCGAGGAGGATTATGCCTATTATCGTTCCCACCTTGAAGTCAATCTTGACCTTGTAGAGCAGCCAGCCGAGGAGCACTGCAACGATGAGGAAGAGAAGCGTCGCCGTCGCGGCCTCGGGGGTTGTGGTAAGGAGATTCGCGGTTACTGCAACGAACGCTGCAACGACGAGCAGCAGAGTGAACCAGATGTACACCTCAAAGGCTATTCCCGTCCTCTTGCTCATCAGCTTTCCTGCGATCCACTGAACGGACTTACCATCGTAGCGGACAGATGACATCAGTGCCAGGTAGTCGTGGACTGCTCCGATGAAGACGTTTCCGAACCAGACCCAGATGAGTCCCGGAAGCCATCCCCAGGCCATTGCAACGGCGGGACCAACTATCGGTCCAGCACCGGCAATACTTGCGAAGTGATGGCCGTACAGGACTAGTGGGTGTGCTGGAACGTAGTCAACGCCGTCGTAGAGCTTGTGCGCCGGGGTGGGCCTGTTGGGGTCGGCCTTGACGACCTTGTTCTGAAGGTTCTTTCCGTATGTAAAGTACAGGGCCACGTATATAACAGCGGCCACCAAAATTATGACAGCGGAATTCATGGTTGCACCTCCATGTAGATTCTGCGTTTAGATGTACATCTTAACATATAAATGCTTTTCGGCAATAGCCTGTAAATTTTTCGATTTTACACTAAAAGTTAGAACCTATTGTCGCAATTCCTTATAAAGGCCTTTAATGCGGAAAGCTAAAAGAAAGGGGGGGTAAAGCCGCTCATCCGAGTTCTATGAGTGGTTGTCCGGTGTCGACGGTGTCGCCTTCTTTGACGAGGATTTTCTTCACAACCCCATCTTTGGGGGCTGGAATCTCGTTTTCCATTTTCATTGCCTCAAGCACAAGCAGTCCCTGGCCGGTTTTGACCTGGTCGCCTTCTTTGACGAGTATTCTGAGGATTTTGCCCGGCATTGGGGCGGTTACGACACCCTCGCCAGCCGCAGCCGGGGCTGGAGTTGGAGTAGCTGGAGCAACTGGAGCCGGAGCAGGAGCCGGAACACTCGGGGCAGTCGAAGCACTCGGAGCGGGAGTGAAGGTTCCAGCACCCGCTATCTGGGGGAGGTACTGCAGGGCGCTCAGGTCGACACCCTCAACCCCAACCTCGAACTCCACACCGTCAACGTACAGCTTGAACTTCTGGACCGTCTTCGGGATTTCTGGCCTTCTGATTCCCTCGGCCCTCGCCTTGAAGAACTCCAGCGCAATCTGCGGGAAGAGGCAGTATGTGATGACGTCCTCCTCCTTCTGGAGGTAGCCCATCTCCTCAAGCTCCTTTCTGCACTTCTCCAGCTGGGGTTCGAGCAGCTCTCCGGGCCTCACGGTTATCGGCTCCTCGTCGCCGAGGACGAGCTTCTTGAGCTCCGGTTTTATCTCAGCGGGCGGCCTGCCGTAGAGGCCCTTGATGTAGTTCTTGACCTCGTTGGTTATCCTCTTGTACCTTCCGAAGAGGACGTTGAGGACGGCCTGCGTCCCGACTATCTGGCTGGTCGGTGTCACGAG
>DRGF01000057.1 GCA_011050175.1 Thermococcus sp.
AACGAACCCGCGATTACGTCAGGCACTTCTTCGAACGGGAGGGAACCCACGGATTCAGCCACGTGGAGCGGGTGCTCAACCTCTGCCTCCACATCGGAAGGGAGGAGGGGGCCGACCTTGAGACCCTGGCCCTTGCGGCCCTCCTCCACGATGTTGCCAGACCCCTTGAAAGCGCGGGGAAAGTCGAGGACCACGCCGCCGAGGGGGCCAGGATAGCGAGGCACTACCTCAGAAGCCTCGGGTACCCTGAGGAGAAGGTTGAGGCGGTTGCCCACGCCATAGAGGCCCACCGCTTCTCCCGCGGCCCGGAGCCGGAGACACTTGAGGCCAAGATACTCAGCGACGCCGACAAGCTCGATGCGATAGGGGCGATAGGCGTGGCAAGGGTTTTCATGTACTCGGGCGAGCACGGAAGGAGCATCGAGGATTCCTTAGAGCACTTCGAGGAGAAGATACTGAAGCTGAAGGAGTTGATGTACACCGAAACCGCGAGGAGGATGGCCGAGGAGAGGCATCACTTTACCGAAGAATTCATCGAGCGCATAAGGCGCGAAATAGAGGGCGAAATCTAAACCTCTCTCCGGCTTTTTCTTCCATAATAAGGTTTTTAAAGGACTTCCAGAATTAAGGGTTAGCCCGTTTAAGGTCATTTTTAGGTGAGGAGGTGAGGAGATGAAGGCGCCAATCTGTGAGGTGTGTTTGAAGACCGACGACATTCTGTGCCCGGCCGACGAGAAAAAGCTCCAAGAGGGTGTTATTTCAGAGCTTGATGTTAAGGTTGCGAGACTCCTTTACAAGCTCATTGGGGACGCTGACGTTGAATTTAAGAAGGCCGTTGAGGCCGGCGATATAGTGGTCATCGTTGTTGGTGAGGGAGACGTTCCGCTGACCATCGGCAAGGGCGGCAAGAACATCAAGGCCCTTATGAGGGAGCTCGGAAAGAGGATACGCGTCATAGAGGCCGTCGAGGTTACTGGAACGGACGACGTCAGGAAGCTTGCCACCGACCTTCTCTACCCCGCGGGCGTCTTCGGAGTCAACATCGTCTACAAGCCCGGAGGGGGAACCTATTACAAGGTCCTCGTCATGAGGAGGGACAGGAAGAAGCTCCCCGAAAAGGCGGATGTCCTGGAGAGCATACTCTCCCAGATAACCGGGTCCGAGGTAAAGATAAACTTTATTTGAATTTCCTTTTCTTCCATACAGGTTTACGGATTGGAGGTAAACATGATGTACCGGACACACTATTCAAGCCAGATTACGGAGGAACTCAACGGCCAGCGCGCTAGGGTTGCTGGCTGGGTCTGGGAGGTCAAAGACCTCGGAGGCATAAAGTTCCTCTGGATAAGGGACAGGGAGGGCATAGTCCAGATAACCGCCCCCAAGAAGAAGGTTGACCCCGAGCTGTTCAAGCTCATTCCGAAGCTCAACGCCGAGGACGTTGTTGCGGTGGAAGGAACAGTCAACTTCACACCGAAGGCCAAGCTCGGCTTTGAAATCCTGCCGGAGAAGCTCGAAGTCCTGAGCAGGGCCGAGAGCCCGCTTCCGCTCGACCCGACCGGAAAGGTCAAGGCCGAGCTCGACACGCGCCTAGACAACCGCTTCATGGACGTCAGGAAGCCGGAGGTAATGGCGGTCTTCAAGATACGCTCCAACGTTTTCAAGGCCGTCAGGGACTTCTTCCACGAGAACGGCTTCATTGAGATACACACCCCGAAGATTATTGCCACGGCGACCGAAGGCGGAACCGAGCTCTTCCCCATGAAGTACTTCGAGAAGGACGCCTTCCTCGCCCAGAGCCCCCAGCTCTACAAGCAGATAATGATGGCCAGCGGCCTCGACAGAGTCTATGAAATCGCCCCTATATTCCGTGCGGAGGAGCACAACACGACCAGACACCTCAACGAGGCGTGGAGCATAGACGCGGAGATGGCCTTCATCGAGGACGAGGAGGAAGTCATGGGACTCCTTGAGAGGCTCGTCGCCCACGCGATAAACTACGTCCGCGAGCACAACGCGAAGGACCTTGAAGCACTCAATTTCGAGCTTGAGGAGCCGAAACTGCCGTTCCCGAGGCTCACCTACGACAGGGCCCTTGAAATTCTCGCCGACCTCGGAAAGGAAATCCCGTGGGGCGAGGACATAGACACCGAGGGCGAGAAGCTCCTTGGAAAGTACATGATGGAGAACGAAAACGCTCCGCTCTACTTCATATACAAGTATCCGAGCGAGGCGAAGCCCTTCTACATAATGAAGTACGACGACAAGCCGGAAGTCTGCAGGGCCTTCGACCTCGACTACAGGGGCATTGAGATAACCTCCGGCGGCCAGAGGGAGCACCGCTACGATGTCCTCGTCGAGCAGATAAAGGAGAAGGGCCTCAACCCGGAGAGCTTCGAGTTCTACCTCAAGGCCTTCCGCTACGGCATGCCACCCCACGGCGGCTTCGGCCTCGGCGCCGAGAGGCTCATAAAGCAGATGCTTGACCTGCCGAACATCAGAGAAGTTATCCTGTTCCCAAGGGACAGGAGAAGGCTCACGCCGTAAGGTCTTTATACTTTCCATCCCTTTTTTAGTTAGTCTAAACAAAGGAGGCATGGAGATGAAAAGGATAGCGGCTTTAATCTTGGTGGGATTATTCCTCTTCGCGGGCCTGAATGTAAAGTCCGCAGTTGCAGAGGATGTTCAGTATGCCGAAATATCTTCCGTACAACTCGGACTGAGAGATAAAGCCGTTCTCGGGCCCTATTCTTTCACGTTCGCAGATTTTGACCCGGATAACGACGCTGCCAAGATATTGATTTCAGGAGGAAGCGAATCCTCTGGGGTGTGGATTGAAGATGGCCAAACAGTATACTACCCATCCAACGATGAGAAGCACATATTTGCCCTCAGCGTGACTATCTGGGGCCCCGACACCGATCCAACTGTGTACCTCGACATAAAGTCGCCGCTCAAATTAATCGATACCGTGACCCTCCAGGAAGGAAAGTATTACACATTACCCTCAAGCTTTCCGGAGATCAAGGTAAAGCTCATCCGCTCAACGAATGACTACGCCACGTTTAACGTGTACTTACCCTATTCATCTGACCCAACGACCGTCAAGATATACAAAGGAAGCGGCAGGGGAGTTGCGTACAAGCTCAACGATGAATACAGATACGAAGACTACTTGTACATCAAAGTCACGGACTCCGACTCGGATAGTGCAACCTTCGAGGTTTATCTCCCGAAGGTCGCCTCTGTAGACTTCAATGTCATCAAAGAGGGAAGTGATGATGGTTCCTCCGATCAGAACTCGCAGGAGATAGAGCCAGTTTACAACGACCTCCTCTACGTCGATGAGAACCTGCCAGTGAAGGTCGAGAACACCACATACTATGTAAAGCTCATCTCGGTGGTCTCCACCAAGGCCAGCATCGAGATTTATAAGGAGTCAACGAAGGTCAGCACGTACTTTGTAAACGTCGGGGAAGTGAAGGCAATATCTGACACGCCGCTTAAAATCTCAATTCAGAATACCGAGCCGCAGTACAACCGTTGCAAGCTGGTTGTGTACGCGCCAGCTGATGCGCAGGTGACTCCGATACTCCGCTCCGCCAACATAGTGGCCGATATAGACGCAACGCCAAAGGAAATAATGCTGGATGACAGCTTGGTAGTCGTTGTTTCAGTGGAGAACAGGGGAAAAGGCGACGCTTACGACGTCGCTGTGGCGGCACCGATACCCAATAATTTCGAACTGGTGAGCCTGACCAAGTCATGGACTTTCGAGACCTTCCCTGCCTTCACAAAAATGCCCGCCCTCATCTACGTCCTCAAGCCTACCAAGGTTGGTGAGTTCGACATCGGAAAGGTGACCGTCACCTTCTACGACGACAAGAGCCTCGAAACCGGTCGGAAAAAGACGATATACTCCCAGTCCCTCACAGGGATTAAGGTTTACAACGTCCCGTCAATAGACGTCAGCGCTCAGGCGTACAACGGCACCTGGGGCGACTACGTGACTGCCGAGGTTGGGGACAACGTCAGCCTCAAGTTCACCCTACGCGCCTCAGAGGGCAACCCCAACTACGAGTTCGTCAAGAGTGCCACCCTGATCCTTGACCTGCCTGACAGCGTTGACGGGAAGAAACAGGTTGAGATCGGCACCATAAGGGCCGGCGAGACAAAGACCAGCCAGCTCAACCTCACGGTGCTCAATGAGGATCTCATCAACATCAAGGCCACCCTGGTATACCTCGATCCGCTCGGAGAAGAGCACAGGCTCGAACTCGGCAACCTTGTCACAATAAACAGCCTCCCACCCAAGGCAAAAGAGGTCAAGGTATGGCCGACGCCGGAAGAGCTTCCCGCCTACGTCAACCAGACCCTCGCTGAGATGGACAACCCCACACCGCTGGCCGAGGAGCTTGCTGACATATCCGCAGACTACCTCCCGCCGGGAAGCAACCCGTGGAAACCTTTCGCGATACTCCTGCTTATAGTGGCCTTCGTGCTTGCAGGGGCCTCCTATAAGTACTGGGACGAGGCAGAGAGGCTCAGAGAGAAGCTTGAGAGGAAGAAACAGAAACGCCCGGGAGGACTGCCGAAGAAGGCCGAGGAAGAAACAGAGGGCTCGGAGATCGTCGAGCTCTGACTTGCCGGCCTTTTCTTTCCTCAACTTTATAAATCGGTTCTCGCAGTTTCTTCGGGATGGGATATGTTCAGGTACAAGCAGGTCATAGTCTCCCGGAAGGATCTGAAGCTCAGCAAGGGCAAGTTTGCCGTCCAGGTTGCTCATGGAGCGGTCACCGCCGCACTGAAGGCCCAGAAGGAGAAGCCAGAGTGGTTCAAGGCCTGGTTCCACGAGGGGCAGAAAAAGGTCGTCGTTAAAGCTGAGAACGAGCAGGAACTCTTCGAACTGAAGGCCCACGCAGAGAAGCTCGGCATCCCAACGGCGCTCATCAGGGACGCCGGGTTAACGGAGATTCCCCCGGGCACGATAACGGTTCTCGCAATCGGCCCGGCCCCGGAGGAGCTCGTTGACAAGGTTACCGGCCATCTAAAGCTGGTGTGAGCGGAAGTCTTTTAATCATTTAACCCTTTTTAATCTTCGGTGAGAACGTGAGGCTAAAAAAGCTCACTGTCAAGAACTTCAAGAGCCTTAGGGACTGTGAGATTGAGCTGGGCAAGTTTAACGTCCTTGTTGGTGCCAACGCCTCTGGTAAGACGAACCTTGTAGAGGTCTTTAAGCTCCTCCGAAAAATCTACGTTGAGAGGGACACAAACCCGTTCCTCGAGTGGTGGGGCTACAACAACGTGGTGTGGGCCGGGAAGGAGGAGCTTCCGATAACTGTGGGAATGCTCTTTGACGTTGAGGGCTATGATGTCTACTTTGAGACGACTTTCACCGGGACGGGAGGGAGCTTCAGGATTCTGAAGGAGGTTCTTGAGATCCGAAATTATATGAAAATTGAGAAAGAAGGTCGCTTTTTGACAATTAATCACGACAAAAACTGGTTGGAAATGGCTCTTTCAGAGTTAAAAACCGTAGAAGATAGAGACTTTCTTATATACAAACATTTTGCAAATTTATCCACACTTGACCTTGAGGTTATTGAAAAAGAACTCCCAGCAAGTTTTGTGGATAAAAGCCTGCTGAAAACACTCCCTGGCAAGGGAACTTCTATCTATGATTCTCAGTCCAAGGTAGCGTACACGATTTCAGAAATCCCCTATAATTCCTCAGTCCACCGAATTCCTATAGTTTCCCCTACAATTAAGTGGGGACAGCATGAGACTATCTCACCGTTATATTGGGAATTTGGAATTTTAATGAACAAGTTCTTATGGGGCCCAATAATCTTAAGGCAGATATTCATTAAAGAACTTAAAACGCCACAGTATCCCCGCAAAGAGGCAACTCTCAAAGAAGATGCCTCAAACCTTATCCCATTCCTCTACAACATCTGGCTCCGCGAGGGTATGCTCCCCGAAAAAATAGCCAAGCCCCTCTCAATAGCGTTTCCCGACACGAGGGTCTTCTTCCAGCTCACCGAGGACGGAAGGGTCATGATGAAGGTCTTTGAGAACGACCTTGAACTTGCTCCGCCGGGCATCTCAGATGGCTTCTACAAGGTACTCGCACTGCTGACCGCCGTCTACTTAAAGCCCCCGCTTTTGATAATCGATGAAATTGAGAACTCGCTCCATCCGGAGACCCTTGAGCTGATAATAGACACTCTCAGAGAGAGCGAGAGCCAGGTTATCATTACAACTCACTCGCCGGTTGTTGTTGACATCGTCGAGCCTTCTGACCTTGTTCTCGTTGACAAAGAGGAGGGCGAGACTGTTTTCAGGAGGATAAAAGACCCAGAGAAAATCAAGAAGTCCCTCAACGAGAAGGGCATTACACTAAGCGAGGGCTGGCTCTACGGCTCACTGTTTGAAAGCGATGACCAGTGATGGAGCATGGCCAGGGAAATAGTCATAATCACCGAGGACACCTATGGCGGAGAGTTCTTCAAGCGACTCCTTGGCAGGCTAAATCGTGAAGGACTCGCTGATGTCAGGCTCAAGAGGGTTAAGGGGAGAAAAAACCCTACTCATGCTCCCTTTCTCTGCAACCCAAAGCTTAACAAGACGATTAAAGCCGCTGAGCTTGCCAGGCCAGATTTCATTCTCCTGGTCTACGATGGGGACGGCCCTTCCAGCTATGCATCTCGAAAAAGAGATGTAGAAAAGCACATCCCACGGGGCATAAAGACACCCGTTAAAGTCCCCCTTTTTGAGTATGAGATTGAGGAATGGATATGCATAAGCTTGGGCTATAGGTGGAGCACAAAGCCTTCAGACGAACTGAAAAAGAGATTGAGATATGCCAAACACAATCTCCCCGACTATGTGGAGAAACTTGACTTTGAAAAGCTCAAGAAGAACTGCAAATCCTTTCAGGAATTTTTAAGGCTGGTGGGTGAGTGAGATGGACTACCGCGAGTTTTTTTCCCAGTTCAAATACCTGAGCAGAGAACCCGGCATCGGGGGCAGGATAAAGGCCCAGCCGGAGGACTTTGTGGTCATTGAGGACCCCCTTCCTTCAATTTTCGAGGGAAGGAAGCACGCTATTTTCCTCCTCAAAAAGAGAAACTGGGACACGATGAGTGCGGTGAAAGAGATAGCAAAGCGTGCCGGGATTAACTACAGGGATATAGGCTTCGCGGGGACGAAGGACAGGCATGCGGTGACCTACCAGTACATAAGCGTGCCGGCAGGGGCGAGGGAAGCCGTTGAGAACGTCCAGATACGGGATATAGAGCTTCGCTTTGTCTCCTACGGCAGGTTCATCAAGCTCGGCCACCTGCTCGGGAACAGGTTTAGGATAATCGTTAGAGATGTTGAAGAGGGTGCATTCGAGAGGACGAAAGGGATTGTGAGGGAACTCCGAGAGAAGGGGGGTTTTCCCAACTACTTCGGCTACCAGCGCTTTGGTGAGAGAAGGGTTACAAACCACCTCGTGGGTGGGCTTCTCCTCCGCGGGGACTTCGAGGGTGCCGCGCGGCTGTTCCTTGGAGCGCACGATGGCGGCATGGAGGGCGACGAGGCCAGGAGGCACTTCTGGGAGACGGGCGACGTTGAGAGGGCCCTGGAGGAGTTCCCGAACTTTTTGCGCTATGAGAGAACGCTCCTCTACCGCTATAAGGAGACGGGGAGCTGGAAAAGGGCCTTCCTCTCCCTGCCCCTGCCGATAATGCGCATCTTCATCCACGCATATCAGAGCTACCTCTTCAACATGTACATCTCCAGGAGAATCGAAGAGGGACTCCCATTAAACGAGGCCCTGGTCGGGGATATCGTCGTTCAGGTTAAAGGGGGCATTCCCTACCGCGACAGGACTTACCGCGTCACCGAGACAAACATTGACCTTGTGAACGAAAAGATACGGCGCGGTGAGGCGGCAGTTAGCGGTCCGCTCTTCGGCTTTGCTATGAGACGGGCTAAAGGACTTCCAGGCGAGCTTGAGAGTGAAATCCTTGAGGAAGAGGGCATAACGCTTGAGACCTTCAAAAAACTGCCGAAGCCGATGACAGAGCCGGGCGGCAGACGGGAGCTCCTGATACGGCCCCTTGGCCTGACCTACGGCTACGTTCCAGAGGTAGGGATGTGCTTCCGCTTCTTCCTGCCGAAGGGGGTCTACGCAACCAGCGTGCTCCGAGAGATAATGAAGGACCATTAGTGGGTAGAAAGCCTTATATGTGCACATTCTTTCTCATTTTTGGGTGAAAGAATGAGTAAGATTAAGGCGATATCGCTCGATATAGATGGCACAATAACTTACCGCGACAGGACTCTCAGCATCGATGCTCTAAAGGCCATAAGGCTCGCAGAGAGACTTGGCGTCCCTGTAATGCTCGTCACCGGAAACGCGGTTCCATTTGCCGAGGCAGCGGCAGTCTTCATCGGCACGAGCGGACCCGTTATAGCAGAGGACGGCGGAGCGCTCTCGCTGAAGAGCGAGGGGACTATGAGGAAGCGCGTTTTTCTCACCGACATGGACGAGGAGTGGATTCTCTGGAGTGAGCTGAAGAGACGCCATCCCGATGCAGAGCTGAGCTATTCAACGATGGAAAGAAAAGCAGGCCTCGTTATCAGGAGAACAGTCCCCGTGGAAGCCGTTAAGGAGGTCATCGAGGAACTCGGGCTCAACCTTATTGCAGTCGATTCCGGCTTCGCGATACACGTTAAAAAACCCTGGATAAACAAGGGGACGGGCATAGAGAAGGCCTGTGAGTATCTTGGAATAAGCCCCAAAGATGTCGCCCACGTCGGCGACGGTGAGAATGATTTGGACGCCTTCCGCGTCGTCGGCTACCGCGTTGCCGTTGCCCAAGCACCTGAGAGCCTCAGGGAGAAGGCCGACTACGTGACTCAGAAGCCCTACGGCGACGGCGGGGCCGAGGCGATAGTCCACATCCTCCGGAAGTTTGGCTATCTGGGTGAGGAAGATGAGGGTTCGCCCGGCGACCCTTGATGACGTTCGAGGGATAGTGGAAGTTCACACTGCCGGCGAGAAGGCCAGCGGCGGCATTTACGACCGCTATATTCGAGGCGGGCCGTGGATGGCCCTTGAAACGCTCGCGATCCACCTGAACAGCCTCCTGCTCGACGACCAGCTCGTGGCCGTCGCAGAGCTTGGCGGAAAAATCGTCGGTGAAGTCGAGGTTCTCTTTTCGGAGGAGCCTATCGGAGGAAAGCTCAGAAGGATAGGACACGTGGACGTCATCGAGGTCCACCCCGATTACAGGGGGAGAGGAGTCGGGAGAGCGCTTATGGAGTTCGTCGAGGACGCTGCGAGGGAACGGGGAGCTGAGATGCTGACGACCCAGCCAGATGAAGATGCAAAGGGATTCTATGAGAGGCTGGGCTTTGATGTTGAGCTCTTCCGGGGCAGGACGGTGTGGATTCCTACCGGTGGCAGGGCGGAAGATGCGAACGTAAGACCCCTTGAGTTCGGATGGGACGACGTTATGGCCCTTAATCTTGTTGCCGGCCGCTTCCAAAGCTCTTACAGCATGTACTTTTCAGCGTTTAAGGACAACATAGCGGGGATTCACTACACTGTTGAAAGCGGAAAAGCCGGTGAGTCATTCTACGTCCTCAGAAACCTTCCGGGCAGGGATGGCGTCTCCCTTCGCCTCTGGGGAATGGCTGGGGAGTTAAAAGCAGTCCTTGGGAGGGCTAAAGCTCTGGGCTTCCAGAGGGTACTGACCGTACTCGCGGAGGATTTGGAAGTCGCCGGCATGAAAGAGGTTGGAAAAATAGAGATACTGGCGAAAAGGCTCATCTGAGGAACTCAAAGGCCAGAGCTACCTCCATCGCCGTTCCGAGGTGGAGAACATCCTCATCCACATCGAACTTTGGATGGTGGTGCGGGTAGACGATGCCCTTCTCTTCGTTTCTTATACCAAGCGTCAGGAACGCCCCTGGAACTCTCTGAAGGTAAAAGGCGAAGTCCTCTGCGCCCATTGTTGGTTCAGCATCGCCGTGTCTTAGGCCGTACTTCTCCGCGACCTTTCTGGCAAAAGCCGCCATGTCCCTGTCGTTAACGGTCGGTGGGACGAGTTCCTCTATCGACAGCTCGTAGGAGGCCCCATGTGCCCTTGTGACGCCTTCAAGTATCTCCCCCATGCGTCTCTCGATCAGTTCTCCTATCTCCTGCTTGAAGAACCTTATCGTCCCCTTCATCTCAACTTCCTCGGGGATCACGTTGAATGCCGTTCCCGCATGAACGGCAGTGACGCTTACAACCCCCGTCTCGGTGGGGGGAATGTTTCTGCTGGCTATGGTCTGGAGTGCGAGTATTGCTTCCGCTGCTATCGGAACGGGATCAACGGTCTGGTGCGGCGATGCCCCGTGGCCGCCCTTTCCGATTATCCGTGCATTGAATATGCCCGCTCCGGCCATGAATGGCCCGTCCTTTATGCCGATGACACCGCTGGGGAGGTCAATCCAGACGTGGAGGCCAAAGATGGCGTCAACCCCCTCCAGCGCTCCCCCCTCGATCATCTTCAGTGCCCCGTTTCCGCCTTCCTCTGCTGGCTGAAATATCAGCCTTACTCTGCCGTTGAATTCGTCGATGTGCTCTGAGATTATCTTCGCCGCCCCCAGCAGCATGGCAGTGTGTGCATCGTGCCCGCAGGCGTGCATCTTTCCAGGGACGCGAGACTTGTAGGGAACGTCGTTTTCTTCCTGAACGGGCAGGGCGTCCATGTCCGCTCTCAAAGCTATTGTTTTCTCACCCTCTCCGATATCCGCTATTATCCCGGTCCCGACGCGCTTTATGCGGTATCCCCATTCGCGGAGGTGCTCCTCCACAACCTTGGAAGTTCTCTCCTCCTCGTACTTAAGCTCAGGATACATGTGAAAGTCCCTTCTCCACGCTATTATCTCGTCCCTAATTTTCAGAGCCTCTTCAAGGGGGTTCATGATACCACCATATTAATCTCGGCAAACATTCATATTAACTTTTCGATGCCCATCTAAAAAGACCGTAAACTTTATAAACCCACCAAGATAGGTGATTACGGCGTCGATGGAAGTGGGCCGGTAGCTCAGCCTGGTATGAGCGCCGCCTTGGCAAGGCGGAGGCCCCGGGTTCAAATCCCGGCCGGTCCACCATCCTTGGGTTGGGCCCGTGGTCTAGACTGGTTATGACGCCACCCTGACAAGGTGGAGGTCCGGGGTTCGAATCCCCGCGGGCCCACCACAACAAACTTCGCCTGCGCGAAGTTTGACCAAAGTTCGTGATTCTTCTTTAAAGTGCTGTTTTGATGAGGTTTGCACTTTTAAGAGAGTCTTTTTTGTAGGGAATTCCTCTCAATGAGGCCCGTTAGATAGGGG
>DRGF01000104.1 GCA_011050175.1 Thermococcus sp.
CCTGAGAAAATGGATGGATTGAGGGGCTTTTAGCAGTCTTCCCTCCTCCCTATTTTTATTGTTAAAAGTGGCCTCGGCTAACCCTCTTTTCCTCACCGCTCAGCGTGGCTAACGCTCGTCATCGGCCAGACAAACTTTGAGAGGAACCTTTTAAAAAGCAACCGTCGAGAATGGAAGGGGGATGAAGAGCGTTTACCGGTCTGATTCGCTACCAGGATGATGAGACTGGCACTGGCCGACCCCATTACTTCTTGAAGAGTTCGTGTTCAACCAGCGCCACGATGTCGTTGTGGATGTCCTCCACGCTGGCCATGGCGTTAACTATTTTGATTTCGGGGAATCTCCCGGCCAGCTCGAGGTAGTTCTCCCTGACCTTCTTCTGAAGCTCCACTATCTTGTCAAACTCCGTCTTTATGCTCCTGCCGTTTATGCGCTTCATACTCTCCTTGACCGGTAAGTCAAGTAGAATAACGAGGTCGGGCCTTATGGCGAATCGGTTTAGGTCAATCAGCCACTCAAGGTCGAGGCCACGGGCCCACTGGTAGGCGAGGGACGAGTAGAAGTAGCGGTCAGATATTACCACTTTTCCCGCTTCGAGAGAGGGCTTTATCAGCTTGTGAACGTGCTCGGCCCTGTCCGCCGCAAACAGGAGGGCCTCTGCTTCGTGACTTATCCGAGCCCCGTCGATTATACCCTCTTTTCCACCAGTCAGGACGAGCCTTCTGATTAGCTTTCCAAATGCTGTGTCGGTTGGTTCCTTTGTTAGGACGACTTCGTAGCCTTTCTTTTCAAACCACTCCGCCAAAAGCTTTGCCTGAGTTGATTTTCCGGCGCCATCGATACCTTCTATGACAATAAATGTTCCCACAGATGTCACCTCCAAAATGAACGGGAAGAGGTATAGGAAACCCCTTTTAACACTTTTCTCTTTGGATTTTTTGGAGGTTTAAAAGGGGAATGAAAAAATCTTAAAGGTTCTTCTTCATGTGGTCAAGGAGCTTCCACATGCTGCCGAACTCCAGCTCCTCCCCGTCCCTGTAAAACTCGACAACACCGTCGGGCCTGAAGCGCAGTCCGAAGTCGTATTTTTCCTTCTGAAGCTTGTGGAGGAAGACCTCCTTTGGCTTTGGCGGGAGGTAGCTCGTCATCATGTCGTTTATCAGTTCGACCTCGAAGTCGAAGTGGTCGCCCATACGCGGGAAGAACAGCACCGCGGGAGTGTTCATGGCATCGACGAGGGCTTTTCCTCCAACCTGGAAATTGTAGTGTTTGAAAATATCGTGGAGGAAGTCGTCGAGGGCGTTGGGGTAATAGACGGTTGCCCCGATATCGTTCGGCTGTGCCTCTATGAAGCTCCGGCTCTTCATGATGGCCGCTATCTCCTCGCTATCGATGCCGCTGATGTAAACGCGGACGCCGTCATGGTAGTACACATAGGCCAGCGGCAGACCCTTTCTCATGGCGAAGTCCTTGAGGGCTATGAGTGGAATCAGACGGACGTCCATTATAGTGGAGCCAGTGCTGACAATACCGACGACCATGGCCCGCTTCCCGTACCTGGATATGGCCCTGCCGTCCCTTCCAACTATTATCGTGCCGTGGGATATCGTCCCTATGGCCCTTCCAAGAAGGGCGAGCTCCTCAGGGTTGAACCTTTGGGAATAGTACACCTCCACTTTCATCACCTCAATTATTCAGCATTATACTTCTATCTGGGTTTCTACATTGGGACAATCCTGCTGAAGTCCCGATGAGTGTGTTGTCACAAATTACACTCCTCGGCTGTATTACCATGTCCTTATCAAAGTGGGCTTTTTCCCCGATTGCTGCCACTTTAATCTTTGCCCCTTCCTCTATGAGGGCACCTGAAAATATTACCGAATGCTCTATTTTAACGTTTCTGCCAATCTCAACGTTGTTTCCAATCTGGGGGATGTGCTCCACAGGCGGCCGGTTGAAGAAAGGCGCCATTAGTGTCGCCCGGTACATCGTCAGCGGGAACAACCTGGTTCCATCGCCGCCCGCCAAAAGCACTGCCTCCATTACGAGCACCGATAGCTTATATCACCGTGAGTTAATATACTTTGCGCCTGATGTTGGGAAATGACTGTTGGTCTATAGAAATGTGCATTGGACACCGTCGTTGTGATGAGTTCTTCTTCATTTTTATAGATAATGAACCAAAACGTGCCAGGGAATTAGCCCATATGCTGGCCACAATGACGAAGAATTTTTTAAGGACTTGGAGCAACTCCCAATGGAGGCGATATCATGGACGCCCTTAAAAAGCTTGAAAAGCTCCTTGATAAAGAGCAGTTTGAGAAAATAAAGGCTGTAGACAACCCTGAACTCCACGAGTTTCTGGCGGAGTGGATTGAGTGGCTAGAACCAGACAAGGTCTTCGTCTGCACGGACAGCCCGGAGGACGAGGCCTACGTCAAATGGAAGGCTCTATACTATGGCGAGGAAAGAATGCTTGAGACTCCCAATCATACGGTTCACTACGATAACTACTACGATCAGGCCCGTGACAAGGCCAACACCAAACTCCTCGTTCCCGGTGGTAAGGATATCCCCTTCCTCAACACCAAAGACCGCGATGAAGGCCTGAAGGAAATTAAAGAGCTTATGAAGGGCATCATGCGCGGAAAGGAGCTCTTCGTCTGCTTCTTCGTTCTCGGGCCGAAGAACTCAGTTTTCACGATTCCTGCAGTTCAGCTCACTGACTCGGCCTACGTGGCCCACTCGGAGTTCATCCTCTACAGGAAGGGTTATGAGGAGTTCAAGCGCCTTGGAAGGCAGGCCCGCTTCTTCCGCTTCGTCCACAGCGCAGGAGAGCTCGACGAGAGGAAGACCAGCAAGAACCTCGACAAGAGGAGGATTTACATAGATCTCGTCGATGAGACCGTTTACTCCGTCAACACCCAGTACGGTGGCAACACCATCGGCCTGAAAAAGCTCGCCTTCAGGCTCACAATCCAGAAGGCAGTCAGAGAGGGCTGGCTCAGCGAGCACATGTTCCTGATGCGCGTCAACGGCCCGAACGGCAGGAAGACCTACTTCACTGGCGCCTACCCGAGCATGTGCGGCAAGACGTCCACCGCTATGATACCGTGGGAGAACATTGTCGGCGACGACTTGACTTTCATAATGCCATTCAACGGCATCGCCCGCGGTGCAAACGTCGAGAAGGGCGTCTTCGGCATTATACAGGGCGTCAACCCCGAGGACGACCCGATAATCTGGCAGGTTCTCCACTCGCCGGTCGAGATAATCTTCTCAAACGTCCTCGTCAAGGACGGAAAGCCCTACTGGAACGATATGGGCGTCCCGATACCCGACGAGGGTGAAAACCACAGCGGAAAGTGGTGGCGCGGTAAGAAGGACGCTGAAGGCAACGAGATTCCGCCGAGCCACAAGAACGCCCGCTTTACCGTCAGCTTGGAGCACTTCCCGAACGTTGACCTTGAGGCCCTCGAAGCCCCGTGCGGCGTTGAGGTCGGCGGAATGATATTCGGCGGCAGGGACAAGGATACCTGGCCGCCGGTCAGGGAGGCCTTCGACTGGAAGCATGGAGTAATAACCATGGGCGCCGCCCTTGAGAGCGAGACGACCGCGGCCACACTCGGCAAGGAGGGAGTGAGGGCCTTCAACCCGATGGCAATACTCGACTTCATGAGCGTCCACCTCGGCGACTACCTCAGAAACTATCTCGACTTTGAGAAGAAGCTCAGAAAGACTCCGAAGATATTCGCCGTGAACTACTTCCTCCGCGACGAGGAAGGCAACTGGCTGAACCACAAGCTCGACAAGGCTGTCTGGCTCAAGTGGATGGAGCTGAGGGTCCACGGCGACGTTGATGCGATAGAGACGCCGATAGGCTACATCCCGAAGTACGAGGACCTGGCGAGGCTCTTTAAGGAAGTCCTGAACAAAGAGTACACCAGGGAGGCCTACGAGAAGCAGTTCACAATACGCGTCCCCGAACTGCTCGCAAAGATAGAGCGCATCGAGACCATCTACCGCGAGAAGGTCGGGGAAGTTCCGGAGGAGCTCTTCCAGGTTCTTGAGGAGGAAAGGAAGCGCCTTCTTGAGGCCAAGGAGAAGTACGGCGACTACATCAGCCCCTTCACCCTTGAGGGGGAGTGAGCTTTTCTCCTGTTTTATTTTCATGTTCTTTCGCCAATCTACCCTTCGGGTGGGCAGAAATAAGGTCGCTACCTACCCGTGGCATTGAGAAAAAGAACAGAATAATGAGAAAAAAAGCACAGCGCATCACTTGTGGGCGAATACCGCCACCACCTTCTCCGGCGTTACCTCGTCTATCCTCACGAAGCCGAAGCGCTCGAACTGGACGACGTCGTCCACCTTAACGCTGGCGTCGCTCTCCAGGAGGCCCTTCTTGATGACCAGCTCCTCTCCCTGGGGGACGAGAACCTCGCAGGCCATTCCCTCAGTGACCCAGTGGACCATCCTCCAGCGGTTCTCCCTGGCTACTTCGTAGTCCACGCTGTGGAACCTTGCCTTTATGCCGTCCTCGTTAACTTCGAGGATTTCGACGTTGAAGAGGTCCTTCAGGCGGACGAAGCTGCCAGGCTTGAAGAGCTCCATGTCGTCCCTTGAGACGTAGACCGGCTTTCCGGGAACGAACTTGAGCCTCCTAACCCCGCGCTCCGGGTGGTCGGGGTGGAGCGGTATCTCAGCAACGAACTCCTCATCGTAGCCCTCGATGTACATTGGAACCGGGTCTGCAACGAAGAAGTACCTGTTGGCTATCGGCTCGACTATGCGCCTGTTTATCGCCGCGAGGTTGTCCCAGCTTATCGTGGTGTCGCTCCTCTTGAGGCCGACCTCAATGATGAGCTCCCGTATTGCTTCCGGCCTTATGCCGCGCCTCTTGAGGGCCCTTATGGTGCCGAGCCTGGGGTCGTCCCAGCCGAGGTACTTGCCCTCCTCTATTCCCTTTCTGGTCTTGGACTTGCTGAGGATGACCCCCTCGATGCTGAGCCTTCCGTGGTGGACGGTGACGGGGTATTCCCAGCCAAAGTAGTCGTAAACGTACCTCTGCCTCGTCTCGTTCTCGGCGTGCTCCTGTCCGCGGAAGATGTGGGTGACGCCGAGCTCGTGGTCGTCTATCGCGGAGGCGAAGTTGTAGAGCGGCCAGACGCGGTACTTGTCTCCAACGCGAGGGTGGTCAGCATTGTCGATTATCCTCAGCGCCGGCCAGTCGCGGACGGCGGGGTTCGGGTGCTTGAGGTCGGTCTTGATCCTCACAACGGCCTCTCCTTCCTTGTACTCACCGTTGAGCATCTTGTGCCAGCGCTCAAGCTGGACTTCGGGCGGCTCCTCCCTGTGCGGGCAGGCGATGCCCTTGTCCCTGAGCTCGCGGAACTTCTCGGGCTCACAGGTGCAGACGTAGGCCTTTCCGCCCTTTATGAGCTCCTCCGCGTACCTGTAGTATATCTCCAGCCTGTCGCTGGCGATGTGGACCTCATCAACCTTGAAGCCGAGCCATTCGAGGTCTTCCTTAATCCACTCGTAGAAGACCGGCTCGGGCCTCTTGACCTTTGGGTCGGTGTCGTCGAAGCGGAGTATGAACTTGCCGTCGTACATCCTCGCGTACTCGTGGCTCAGTATCGCCGCCCTAGCGTTTCCGAGGTGGAAGGCACCGTCCGGGTTCGGGGCAAAGCGGGTGACCACCTTCCCCTTCTCCGCCTTCGGGAGGGGTGGGAGGCCCTTCTTCTCCTCCTTTTTCTTCTCCTTCTTCTCCTCAAAGAACTCGGGGTAAATCTCCCTCAGTTTTGCCTCCTGGTCTTCAATGGACATGCTGTTTACCTGCTCGACTATCTCGTTGACGAGCGGGATTACTTCCTTGGCTTTGGGCCTCAGCTCGGGGTTTTCGCCGAGAACCTTCCCTATAACCGCCTTTGGGTTTGCCTTTCCCTTGTGGGTGTAGGCATTGATGAGCGCGTACTTCAATACGAGTTCTTCCACGTTCATTCTCCTCACCGGTGGGGGAATGGATGGAGCGGTTATAAAGTTTAGTCTTTGGAATTTTTGGTTTTCTCCGGATGCTCAAAGAAAGGGATGACTTCTCAACAATGCCAAAACAGCATACTGCCAACCGATGGCCGTGTGGAAAGATAAGAGAAAAGGGAGAATTCACTCCGCAAAGGTCACTATCTTGAGGTTTATCGGGCGCCTGACGACGTTGTACTTCCTCGCGCCGATGAGGTATTTGACGCCGCTCTCGCTCACCGTGTCGATGAGCCTCTGTGTGATGACACCGTTGAAGACTGCGGCATAGACATCCTTGCGCTCCTTGAGGTGGTTGGTCAGCTCCCTGACGGGTATCTCTGCCAATACCTTCTTGTCCTTATCAAGGAGCAGGGCCATCGACTCCTTTGAGGCCTTGACCTTCTCGATGAACTCCCCGAATTCATCGAGCTCGCTCGGCTTCGGCTGCTGAATGGGTTTTATTATCTTCTCTTCCCTCTTGGGTTCGGGCTTCTCCGGCTTCTCGTGCTTCTCGGGCTTTTCTGGCTTTTTCTGTACTACCTGTGGAGCCGGGACAACGACTGGTTTCCGTTCCTCTTTGTGATCTTCCTTGGTCTTAGTCTTCTCCTTCTCTCTGATAACGTCGTAGAAATTCCTACCCTTGTAGAATATCTCGGTTATGACCTGCTCCGCCGGAACCTTGCTTCTGAGGGATTTGACTATCTCCTTCTTGGTGAGCTCCTCGACTTCCTTGCCCTCCGGGGCCCTTGCCACGTAGTCCACATCCGCAACCTGAAGGAGCTCCTTGAGGATAAGCTCACCGCCGCGGTCGCCGTCGGTGAAGGCTGTAACTATGCGCTCCTTGCTGAGCTTTATGATGGTCTCTGGAACAGAGGTACCCTCGACGGCTATCGCGTTCTTTATGCCGTGCTTAAGCAGGTTGAGGACATCGGCCCTACCCTCGACAACGATAATCGAGTCTGAGAACGGGACGTGCGGTCCGGCCGGAAGCTTCTCAGGGCCGTACTCGATGAGCTCCTTGGCGCGGACGGCCTTCTTGACCTCCTCAGTGAGCTCCTGGGTCTCGGGGATCTCCTGCTCCATGAGTCCCTCCAGTATCTCCTTGGCCCTCTCTATGATGTACTTCCTCTTGGTCGCGCGGACGTCCTCGATGCGGAGCACCTTTATCTTGGCCTCTGCTGGACCGACCCTGTCTATTGTCTCGAGGGCAGCGGCAAGAATTGCCGTCTCAACCCTGTCGAGGCTCGATGGGACAGTTATTGTTCCGTAAGTCTTTCCGGCCTTTGTGTGAACCTCAACCCTTATCCTTCCAATCCTTCCGGTCTTCTGAAGTTCCCTGAGATCGAGATCGTCACCGAGAAGACCCTCAGTCTGTCCAAAAATAGCACCAACAACGTCAGGCCTTTCAACAATTCCACTTGCTTCGAATTCCGCGTAGATTACATATTTGGTCGTTCCGAATTCGTCCTTGGCTGACATACCATCACCTTCTTTCCGTTTTCCAAACTTCTGCTTTTCAGCCAAAATGTGGTGAAGCACTGTCTTTTTCCTCTTCATCGAATTCCCTCCAGATGGGGGTCAGAAACGGAGACGACCTTAAGGTAAAGGCCGTATAGGTCCTCAATTCCTTTGATGTCCTTCTTTGCGATTCTCCTGAGCTCCCTGCGCGTCTCTGCATCGACCCTGCAGGGATAGCCCTCCAGGTACCGGAGGAGCTTCCGTGCGAGTTCTTCGCCCTTTCTGTCGAAGTCCGTAAGTATCATGACCTCTTTATATGATGACGCGATGAGCGCAACTTCCGTTAAAGGCAGGCGGGAGAGCCTTATTATCTCCGTCCTGACCCCCAGATTTCTCAGAGCCACCTCGTCTCGCATGCCCTCCACGATGAGGGCACCTTCAAACTCTCGCAGTTTGTCTATAAGCTCCAGGAATCTTTTATAGTTTTCGGCGTACATTTTGCCGTCGGTTGGATACCGAAAGAATGGGGTTATAAGTTTATTGATGGATTTTTGACACGTTTATGTGCATAGTAATCAGCAGACGTTTCTGACAGTAACCGTGTGGCTCATCGGCTCCTCGTAGAACTCTTCAATGAGCCTCTGAAGCCTCCTCGACAGCTCAATCTGTTTGCCCCACGAGCCCTCGATTTTGCCCTTAGCAGCCATCCTGCCGAGGAACTTCTTCATCTCCTCACTCAGTGGGCTCGGCTTACATCTGGCCCAGGGTGTCCCCGGGAGCGGCATGAAGTAGTGCGCACGAACCTTTCCGCCCTTGTTCATGATCCACTTCATCAGTTCGATGCTCTTGCGCTGGCTTTCGGGCGTCTCGTTGGGCAGGCCGACGATGAAATCAACTACCGGCTCAAAGCCGTACTCGAGCATGTACTCCACAGCCTTCATGACGTGCTCCACTTTGTGTATCCTGTGCATGGCCTTGAGCATCGCGTCGTCTCCGCTCTGGGCGCCTATTGCCAGGCGGGTGTTGTCCGCGTAGTCCACGAGCAGTTCAAGGGTTTCGGGCAGGACAAACTCCGGCCTGACCTCGCTTGGAAACGTGCCGTAGTAGAGCCTCCTGCCCTCTTTCCGCAGAGGCTGAAGGGCTTTGAGGAGGGCCTCAAGCTTGTTGAGCTTTAGAATTGCTCCTGGGCTTCCGTAGGCGAAAGCGTTCGGTGTTATGTAGCGCATATCCTTCATTCTGCGGGAATACTTCACTATCTGGTCTATGGGCCGGTGTCTCATCCTCATTCCTTTAATGTAAGGCGTCTGGCAGTAGTAGCAGCCAAAGGGACAGCCGCGGCTTATCTCGATGGGGGAGATAAGGCGAACGCTCTCGGGATACGGCGGAAAGCGCCAGAAGTCCTCGACCTTAGCGAAGCCAGTGAATACGAACTCACCGTTCAGGTAGAACGCCAGCCCCCTGATACCAAGGAGCTCCTTTGTAATCCAGTATCCATTTCTTTTCAGTACCGTCAACAGCTGGTAAAGAACCTCCTCTCCCTCACCTATGACGGCTATATCAAAACCGAGCTGATTTAGGGTGTGTTTTGGCATTGCTATGGCGTGATAACCTCCCGCTATGAGGAGGGCGCCCCTCTCCCTCAGGAGGCGGACTTCCTCGGGCAGTGAGCCCCATATCTCCTCAGTGAAGAATGAGTACAGGACAACCTTAGGCCGGGCCTTGAGTATCTCCTGGAAATCCTTGGTGATGAGAAGTTCACCCATGTCAAAGCCCTGACTCTCCAAGGCTCCTAGGAGATGAACGAAGGCATTGTGATTGCGCTTTGTCATTCTCACCGCTATCTCTGGCATGGTTAAAGCCTTGAGAACTGGCTTAAAACGCTAACGGTTAGAAAGTAGAAGTAAAAAAGCCAGAAGGCCTTCAGGCCTTGATGGCAAGCTTGATGTCCTCGGCCTTGACGGTCTTCCTGCCAGCGTGCCTGGCGAAGTCGGTGGCCTTCCTAGCAAGCTCGATGGCGTACTCCTCGAGGTACTCGGCGAGGACCTTGGCAGCGTCCTCGCTGACCCTCTCAGCACCAGCCTTCCTTATAAGCCTGTCAATCGGGGCAATCGGAAGCTCGGCCATTCACAACACCTCCTTAAAGGGTTTTTCAGTATTTTTTAGGGAATTGGAGATATATAAACCTTTCGGTAAATGGAGGCATTTCCGCCGCTTTGACGCCGGATGCACCATGGAATAAATTCAACTTGGCCAGCTGGGTGTTCGTGGACACTAACTCCCCTCCCCGTTTTACTGTCATGACACTATGGCCCATTGGGGGTCTCACCCAGGTGAGGCCCTTTAACTGCCGTGGGCACGATTAAAAAAAAGTACTGGTCAATACTGCCAACAGCACGGGAAAACTGTCCGAATGTGGGTACTGAAAGAGAGAATAACAGGGAAGCCCCCATCACAGGGAGAATCACTTCCGTCTCTTCGAAAGCGCTAGGTGTTGGCTTCCCTGGTAGTTGCCCCTGTACGGGTTCTTTGTGGGGCCTTCCAGCCTTATGAAGGCTATTTGCACAAAGCGTTCTCCGTAGGCCAGCTCGACCGGTTCGTCGGAGGCGTTGTAGATTCCCAGGGTGAGGTTGCCGTCCCAGCCCGGATCAACCCATGCGAACGAACCCACAAGTCCTTCCCTTGCGAGGCTGCTCCTGAGCTTCATGTCTCCCATAACGTCGTCCGGGAGTTTGACCCTCTCGAGGGTGAGGATGAGGGAGTAGGTCTTGGGAGGAATTACAACCTTTCCGACTTTTTCAACGTCGATTAGTTCTCCGTGTATATATACCTCCTTCCCAACGCGCAGGTCGTAGCCCGCCGGCTGGAGGGACTTCTCGTTGAAGGGTTCGATTAGAATTTCCTTCCTGATTTTCCAATCCGGAAGCATCATTGATAACCACCGCAAGCTTTATTTTTGGGCAACTTAAAACACTTGCGAGGGCCCGTGGCCTAGGGGATATGGCGCCGGCCTTCGGAGCCGGTAGTCGCGGGTTCGAATCCCGCCGGGCCCGCCACAAATCTTTCTACGCTCTCGAAAATTATGCTGAGAAGGTGTCACCCGAGGACACGCCTTAATATTGCAAGCTGACGTTCATTCCAGGCTTCTTCATCGAGGACTACAAGAAGCACGCCGTTGTTTGTCACAGCGAAATCCACTAATGTTGCTAAAAATTTCACAACAGACTCAAAGCCGTTGTACGTTGACAGGTACTCCAGACAGTCTATTACCACGACACCACTGGCCCCTTTTTCTTTTGCTTCTCTGAAGTATTCTCTCGTCATCTGGGCCAGGTATGCAAGATTTGTTGGGGAGATATGGCCTTCTAGCTCGTCAGCGCCTAAATAGTAGACATTCCATCTTTCCGGGACGTCTAAGCTCCTAACAAACGCCAGCACTGGGTACTCTTTGAGTTCTTTCTTTACCCTTTCATACTCTTGGGAGGTTATAAGCCGAGCACCGGGCTTTAATGGGGCCTTTATCTCCACTGGCCCTTCAAAGAACAGGAACTCCCTGGAAGTTACAAGCCTTATTATGAAAAAGGCTGCAAATAAGGACACAATAGTGGCGATGAATTTCCATATACAATGAAATCTGGCAAAACTCATTCTCACTGGGTATAAAAGAGTGAATATGCCAAATGCAATTGTCAAGGTGCCGAGATAAAGGCTGTCTCTGTGCCTTCTACTCATTATCATGAAAATATGACCAGCCAATGTTATGACTACCCCTGAAAGGACGACAAAGGGGACTTCAACAGAAGATAAAAAGCCATAGGGAAGCCTTAAATGAGTTAAGAGTAAACCATAGAGGGCAAAGAGGAAGGGGACAATCCCTA
>DRGF01000161.1 GCA_011050175.1 Thermococcus sp.
ACAGGTAGTGTTCCGCACGGTTTATATAAGCCGAAACCTTCTCCACAAGCTCCTTTTCCATCTCCCTCACCACACAGGGTTTATAAGGAAGAGGGTAATAAACCTGTCGAGGAATCATGCGGGCAGAGCTAATCGTCTGGACGGTAGCGGTTCTCATAATAACGTACCTCGCGTGGGAAACGGTTAGTCCCCTAATCACCCCGATATTCTTCGGCGTCGTCCTCGCCTACGCCGCCTACCCAATCCACAGAAGGCTGAGCAACAGGATAGGGGAAAAAGAGTCCGCAGTAGCCCTCAGCGTCGGAATCGTTGGCATTGGGGGTGCAGTCACCGTCGAGCTGCTTCTGATATCATTCAAGGTAGCCGCTTCTTTCTACAACAGCATCGTTGAGTTCTTTGACTGGCTGACGAGCCAGCCCCTCCCAGTGGAGGTTTTAGGCTTCATAGAGCGTTTCTCAGGCCAGCTTGTACCCAGGGTCTCGGAGTACGTATCTAACTGGACATTCTCCCTCCCGCTCTATACCCTCCAGCTCATTGTCTTCCTGTTCACGTTCTACTATTCCCTCGCATACGCCGAGGAGATTTCGAAGCAGATTTACCTGTCCCTTCCAAGTAAGAACCGCGAACTGGGTGAGAGAATCCTGGAGAGCCTCAACAAGACCCTTGGAGCGCTTGTTAGGGCCTGGCTGGTGTTGAACATCATAAAAGGCGTCCTGATGACGATTGGCTTCATCCTGTTCAGGGTCTCCGACATCTACACCGCCATTGTGGCAGGGTTCCTTACCTTCATCTTCAGCTTCATACCCCTGTTTGAGGGCTGGATAATATGGCTCATCGCCGCGGCCTATTTCGCTATGAACGGCTCTTATCTCCACGCGGCGGGTATAGCGCTCTACGGCTTCTTCCTCGTTTCCCCAATGCCGGACTACACGATAAGGCCGATGATGGTGGCAAGGGACACAGACCTCGACGAGACCCTCGTCTTCATAGGAATGGTGGGCGGAACCTGGGCCATGGGGGTGAAGGGTCTCATAATAGGCCCGATAGTGCTCAACCTTCTCCTCGTCCTCCTCAAGGAATGGAAAAGGGTCACAAAGAGCGAAGAACTTTCACACCGGCGCTCTCCATCTCCCGCAGGACCCGCTCCTCGTCCTGAGGGTTGATTCCCTTCACCGCATCGCGGAGAAGGTACGTCTCGAAGCCATTCTTAACCGCGTCCAGGGCAGTTGCCTTAACACAGTACTCCGTGGCCACACCGCAGACGTAAACGCGCTTTACACCGTTCTTCTTCAGGATTTCCCCCAGGTTCGTCCCCTCGAATCCGGAATAGGCCTCTTTGTCCGGCTCGGTTGCCTTTGAGATTACCACCGCATCGGCGGGAAGCTCCACAACGAACTCTGCCCCCGGAGTATTCTGGACGCAGTGCCTCGGCCACGGGCCGCCCTGCTCCTTGAAACTGACGTGGTTCTCGGGATGCCAGTCGCGGGTAGCAACTATCAGGGCCCCGCGCTCCCTGAACTTTTTGATGTACTCGTTCACTCTCGGAATAATTCTGTCGCCGTCAGGAACCGGCAGGGCTCCCCCGGGCATGAAATCCCTCTGCATGTCAACAACGATGAGGGCCTCCTCAGGCATGGTATCACCCGGGATAGAATACGGTAGGGTTATTAAAACGATTTGCGAAACAGAAAAGAAAGCCGTCACACATCCAGCCGGTCTTTAAAGCGGGACATGTCGACGCCCTTGTCCATTCCAAAGAGATACGCCAGAACCGCCTCGTCAAGGTTTCCATAGCGCTCGCGCATTGACCTGATGCCTTCCATAACCTCCTCCCTCTCCCAGCCGAGGGACTCGGCTATGTACCCAACCATCTCGTTAAAGAGGTCTTCTTCAGCCTCTTCCTCCGCGAGCATGGCTTTGTTGACCACCAGAAGGCCGCCCCGTTCCTCAAGTAGGCCCTCCTCCAGAGACTTTGCTATGAGCTCCTTCGCTGACTTCACGTCCATCAGGCGGAGGCTGAAGGCCAGTATCCCAACGAGCTCGCTTCTGGTAAACTCCGATGAACCCTTATACTCAATCGCGCGTTTTATCGGGTGCACGCAACCACCTAACTTTTTTAGGGCGCTGGAATAAATAAACCTTTGCCCGTTAGATGTTTAAACACCCAGGAGGACTTTAAATGGTGGTGTCAATGGAGCAGAGGACTCACAGACTGACGTCTGAAAGGCTGGTTGGAAAGCCCGTGAAGATTGAGGAAGGCTATGCGGAAGTAGTCCTTCAGACAACAGAAGAGATGGCCGTCGATGAGTACGGCCTCGTCCACGGCGGCTTCACCTTCGGGCTGGCGGATTACGCGGCCATGCTCGCGGTAAACGAGCCGACGGTCGTCCTCGGAAAGGCCGAAGTGAAGTTCCTCAGGCCCATTAAGGCGGGTGAAAAGCTGACAGCAAAGGCGAGGGTAGAGGAAGACCTCGGAAGGAAGAAGCTCGTGAAAGCGGATGTCTTCAACGAGAGGAACGAGAAGGTCTTCGAGGGAACATTCCACTGCTACGTCCTTGAGAAGCACGTGCTTGAGTGACAGATTCCAGAGGCACTGCAACCCTCCAACATTTATTATACTGGCCCGGAACTCCTCTTAGAAGGCAGAGGTAATTGAAATGGAGGAAAAGGAGAAGAAAATATTCGGAATAAGCTGGAACGTCTTCCTGCTCGGAATCGTCAGCTTCCTCAACGACATGAGCAGCGAGATGATAGCGCCCATAATGCCGAGTTACCTGATGGAGGTTCTCGACGCTGGAAAACTCCTAAGCGGCTCCGTAATGGGTGCGATAGAGAGCATGAGCTCGCTTTTTAAAGTAGTCTTCGGCTACGTGAGCGACCGATTTAGAAAGAGGAAGGCGTTTGTATTCGCCGGCTATGCCATCTCAACCATCGCAAAAGGTGCTCTTGCTCTGGCCCGCTCCTGGTGGGACTTCCTGCTCCTCCGCGCCCTGGACAGGGTGGGGAAAGGAATACGAACCGCACCGAGAGACGCCCTCATTGCCGAGTCGAGTGAGAGAGGAAAGACCGGAAAGGCTTTCGGATTTCACAGAATGATGGACACCCTCGGGGCCGTCGCAGGTCCGCTCGCTGCCATAGCCCTCATCGAGCTCCTGAAGAATCTTCCTGTGGAAACGGCATACCGATACATATTCCTACTCTCCGCGGTTCCTGGGGCGATATCACTTCTCGTTATAATCCTCTTCGTGAGGGACCGGGGCGGTGAGGTCAGGAAGAAAATCAAGGGCATCTCAACGCTGAAGAGCAGGAACCTTCAGCTATTTCTTGCCGTCGTTGCCATCGGGGCACTGGGCAGATACAGCTACGCCTTCACGATGTGGAAAGCTCAAGAGCTCGGCTTTACCGTAGTGCAGAGCATAGCCTTCTACGCCCTCTTCAACCTCATATACGCCCTTTCCGCTTACCCCATTGGTGTTTACTCGGACAGGCTCGGCAAGAAGAGGATGATAACCCTCGGATTTGGAATCGCCGCCCTGGCAGCCTTAGCTTTTGCCTACGCAAGGAACCTTTACACGCTCATAGGGGCCTTCGTGCTCTACGGACTCTACATCGCCATCGAAGATACAATCCCACGTGCATACATGGCGGACCTGGCGAGGGAATACGAAAAGGGCACCATAATAGGGGCATACCACACGGTCTTTGGTGTCTTTGTCTTTCCTGCATCGGTGATAGCGGGCTGGCTCTGGGGGAGCTACTCTTTAGCCCACGCCTTCACCTTCGCCGCGGCAATGAACCTCGTTGCTATGACCCTGATGACCTTTGTGAGGGAGCGGTAATCCCTCTTTGCTTTTCTATCCACGCCAGAAAGAGTTTAGAAGAAGCCAACAAAATGAATAAAATCAGGCACCGAGCTTCTCAAGCTCCTCCTTTCCTATGAGAAGCGGCCTCTCGGCCTCTATGACGTAGCCCAGCTCCCAGAGAACCTCGCCCTTGTTCATGGCCTCGGCGTAGCGCCTGGCCATCTCCTCGGCTTCCTCAATGCTGGAAGCTTCAACGAGCCTCCTGACGTACCACTTCCTTTCACCAAAGCGAAGCTTGAACTCCGCCATGTACATGGGCATCACCGTAGAGAATTGGAAGGGAGGTATAAAAACCTAAGGCTCCATCGCCCTGTAGATTTCCCCGTCCCTGACGGCCTCAAATATCTTTCCACCTTCCTTCGTCCTGAGCTCGACGATTACGACCGAAGGTTCTCTATCCACATCTTCTTCAACCTTCCTGGTGCTGAGAACCTGAATAAAATCGTCTCCCAGGCGCTCGAACTCAAAGACAAGCGCATCCCCTTCCCAGCGGTGGCCGCGGTAGGAAACGCCGCCCATTTTAAAAGTAGCCTCAAGAACTATCCTCATCAACATTCCTCCAAATATTGCTCAATAAATACAATCGAACAGGACGTTAAAAAGGTTGGCATCAGAAAAAATAAAGGAACCTTCAGCCATTCTTCTTCAGCTTGACAACCTGCTTCGCGAACTCCTCGAGGACTTCCTTCCTCATGCCCTCAAAGAACTTTATCGAGCCAGCGTAGCTGTGGCCTCCTCCCTCGATTCCGGCGCTCGGCAGGGCCTCCTGGAGCTTTGGAATTATCTCGTTGAGGTCGAAGTTGTAGGCGGCCATTCCGTCCGCGGCCCTGACCACCGCGAAGTCCGGCCCGTAGGCGAGCGTGAGTATCGGCGCGTCCTCGCCGTACTTCTCCTTGAAGTGGTCGTGGATGAGGCCCGAGAGCTTGCCCGGGCTCGGGTAGCTGAACTTCGGCGCGAAGAGCTCCACGTCGATTGTGTTGAACCTTATACCGTTCGGCAGGACGACGCTCTTGACGTGCGGCAGGGATGCCCTCAGGGCCTTCTCCTGCTTCTCCTTGACCTCCGGGTAGATGGCATCAACCAGCTGGCGGTGCCTCTGCAGGTTGCCCGTGAGGAGGAGAATCTCGTCTATTATACCGTGCCCGTCCATGAACTTCCAGTAGAATGCCTCGTGGTCGATGACCTCGGCGATCTTCTTCAGGTCCTCCTCGTCGAGACCCTTGGCCTTCTTCGCTATCTCAAGGTACTGGTAGAACTCCGGCGCCTTGCTCCTGTCGCCGGTTCCAGCTATTGCCGGCAGGTGTTTTATCCTGTCCTCGACCTCGGGGTTTATGAAGCGCGCCACTTCCGTCGCCAGCATCCCCGCGGTGAGTTCATAGTAGCCGCGCTGTATGTGGTGCGGGTTGACGTGCACATCGACGTAGTCATCGACCTTCGCCCTGTCCTCGCTCACCCACTCGCGCGGGTCGTGGTGGTCTATAACCACTATCGGGACGCCGTAGGCCTTTATCCTCTTGTACGCCGGAATGTCCTCGCTTGTCCCACCGTTGTCCACTATCACGACGAGGGGGAGCGGGTCTCCGAACTTCTCGTGGTCCTCGACCATGAAGATTATGTCCTTGAGGACATCCTCCAGCTCGTAGAAGGGCGCCCTGCTGGGTCTGCGCTTGAAGAGCTTCCACCTCGCCTGGGAGTCGGGTGATATCTCCTCTATCAGAGGGACTATCGCATACTCCAAAGCGAGGCCTGATGTGTACCCGTCGGCATCAGCGTGGTGCCTCAGGAGGATCGGCCTGCCCTCAAGGATTGCCCTGCGTATCATGAATGCGGCCTTCATTATCCTGGGCTTGAGCTTTTCGAGAACCTCGCTCTGGACGAGGAAGCCAACGTCCTCTGGCTGGGCGCGCTTGTCGAGCTCCGCCTCTATCTGCTGCTTCACCCTCGCGGCGTCCGGGCCCCAGAGCCTCGCCATGTCGCTGGTCTCGATCTGAATCTCACCGGAGTGGAAGGCTATCTTTCCGATTACCTCCACTATGTCGCCGACGTTTATGTTGGGATAGGCCCTAACACCCGGCGCCTCGAAGGCGGCCGCCCAGGTGATTCCGGTTCCGTCGGTTATCGTGAAGACCGTCGGCCCGCCGGTGACCTGGATCTGGGTCACCCTTCCCTGTATCCTCACGGTCTTACCTGCCATGTCCTTGCTGAGCTCGGCTATTGGGGTTACCGGAAGCTCCTTCTTGACGAGGACTTCCTTGTAGTGCTTGAGGGCGGACTCTATGAGGTCTACCTCCCTCTTGTCGGGCCTAACGTCGAGAACCTGAACGAGTATCTCCTCGCCCGGCTTGTACTCCCTGCCGCCGAGAAGGTCTTTCCTCTTAATAAGGCCGGTAACGTGGGGGTTAAGCTTGACGAAGACGCCAAAGCGCTCAACCCTGTCAATCACTCCCTTGTAAACGTTGCCTATCTCAACGTCCTCGTAGTCGCACGTCTTGTCGAGCACGTAAACGACCTTGTACTTCCTCAAACAGTCCGGGCAGACCCAGGTGGTTTCCATACCCGGTTCCCAGGGCTCCTTCACCTTGCCGCAGATGTCACAGGCCAGGACGCGTCCGGTTCCACCACACGTTGGGCAGGTGTCATGAACCGGTACGACGCCCTTTCCGTGGCACTCAGGACAGGGTATCTCGTCGACCTCGTCTTCGACACCGATGTAGTCGAGATTGCGATAACCCTTAAGCTTCTCTCCAACCTTGAAATCTGCAGGAACGTAACCCCATCCCTCGCAAACTGGGCACTCCTTCTCGCTAACCTTAACCTTCCCGGTTCCATGGCACTCGGGACAATCCTTAACCGTCATCCTCTCACCCCGCTTAGGTTAAGGTTTTAGCTTAAAAACGTTAAGCAGGTTCGAATTTCTTGGCCCACATTTTGTAGTTCGAACCTACACTATGCCCTACACAAATCGCTTAAAAGAATCATATGACACGGTTTTCACTGGTAATAACTACAGAACTGCCGAAGAGGTGGTGAACTTTGAGGTTTAGGCAAAAGCTGTATTTGGTTGTCTTCGGGACTGTCCTCGTCATAATGCTTGTTATGGCATTTGCCCAAGTTAGGGGAATTGAGAAAATGGGTAACTCAATGGAGAAAACAATGGGACCAACGATGAAGGAGCAGGCAAAGAAAATTGCTCTTCTCGAAAGCGAGAAGTATGCCCTCATGATCGATGAAAGACTTCACCCCCTCAAGCTTGTAGCGGAGTCCTATGGCAGTTCAATAGGAACCGAGTACATGATGGAGGAATACATACCCCATTACTCACAAATGGATACTTTCTGGAACATCGTTGAGAAGAAGCTGAAAGAGCTGAAGGCCTCTGATGGCTCCATAATAAACGCCTACTATGCCGACAGGAGTGGGAGACTGGAGATAATTCCCCCTGCAGAACTCCCCCCTAATTACAACGCAACTAAGTCCACTTGGTACATCCAGGCGGTGAATGAAGGTTCATTCTGGATGGAACCATACACCGATATAGTCACGAACAAGACCGTCATAAGCTACATAACCCCCGTCTACTACAACGGAGATTTGAAGGGTGTTCTTGGCATTGACATTGACTTCTCGTTCCTTTACAAAGAAATGACCTCGGCCAGAATCGGTCAGACCGGCTACCTTTTCGCCATAGGCCCCGACGGAACTGTTGTAATTCATCCCGACAGGGAGCTAATTGGCAATATGAACATCCTCACCGAGGAGGGCTACTCCCAGCTCGCCAGTGCAGTAACCAACGAAGAGAAAGGCGTTGTTGAGACAGAACTCGACGGAAAGGTAGTGGTTATGGCCTTTGCGAGGAGCGAGATTACCGGCTGGACAATAGTCGCAGTTGCTCCAGAGGACGAGCTCATTGGCGCGCTCGTGACTTCCCTCAACAACGCAAAGTCTGAGGCATCAAAGAACCTCGTCTTCAGCATTGGCTTGGCAACCCTTATCGCGTTTGGCCTTGTACTTGCCGGAGTTCAGTACCTCAAACAAGCTCTGAAACCTATAGACAAACTCACAAACACTGCAGAGCTGATAGCTGAGGGGAAGCTTGAGGATGCAAGGAAGGTAGTCGGCTCAATAAACTACCCGTATCGCGATGACGAGATTGGAAAGCTCATCACGGCCTTTGAGGCAATCTCGCGGGATATGATTGGAACCCTTAACGGTGTTATTCAGAAACTTGAACGTTTGGCAGAGGGTGATTTAAGCAATGGCTTGAGCATTGAGGCCAGAGGAGACCTGCAGGACATAATAAACGCTCTACGTGAGACCTCCACCCGGATGAGGACACTGATAGGGAACATCCGCCGCATCGGTCTTCTTCTTGACCAGCAGGCGAGCGTGCTGGCCAGGATCTCCGAGAACGTCCACGGTTCAGTGGAGCACGTCAGTGATGCAATAGGCCAAGTAAGTATCGAGGCCCAGAGACAGCAGGAAAGCATCAACGAGATTACCGAGGGAATGCGCATTGTTTCTCAGGTAACCGAGGATACCTACAATATAATGGAAGAGTTTGAGAGGGCGGTTAAGGAAGTGACGAGGATTGCCTCCGAGGGCAGAAAGAAGGGAGATTCGGCGGTACGTGATGTGGAGAGCATTAAGCGTTCAATGGACTTTATTGACGAGGCAGTGAGGGCAGTAAACGAGATGAGCAAGAACATAGGAGAAATAACTCAGACGATAGGCAGTATTGCCGAACAGACAAACCTCCTTGCACTGAACGCTGCTATCGAGGCGGCCCGCGCCGGCGAGGCCGGAAAGGGATTCGCAGTGGTTGCCCAAGAAATCCGCAGTCTGGCTGAGGAAAGCAAAGAGGCCGCTGAAACAATACGGGAAATCATAGCAGAGATGGACAAGAAAGTTGGAAGGGCCGTGGAGGAGACGAAAAAAGGTGTTGACATAGTCTCGAACTCGACAGAGACCCTCAATGAGAGCCTCGGTTACCTAGGCCACATAGCAGAGATGATAAGCTCAATTGGCGACAGAGTTTCGGAAGTCAAGGAGCAGTCCGAGAGAACCAAAGAAGAGGTAGAAAAAGCCCTGAGGGCCATTGAGAACCTCGTCGCAAGTGCAGAGGAGACGACAGCCTCAGCGGAGGAGGTTCACTCCACGATACAGGAGCAGAGGGCGGAGATAGAGGTTTTAAGAGAGGAGGCCAAAAAGCTTAAAGAGATAGCGAGGGAGCTCCGCGAGAATGTGGAGCAGTTCCGCCTCTAATCTTTTCTCTAATCTTTTTTCTGTTCCTTTAAAAAGCCACAAGACAGTCCAAAAATTTAAAAGAGAGAAATCAGTTGGGGGACTTCATAACCTCTGCAACGGCCATTGCGGTCTCGCGGTAGGTCTTGGAACGCTGTATCGTTGATGATGAACGAATAAACGTCCTCCGCGACCTGAACTGCGGGGCCGTTATAGAGACCTCTTTGGACACCGAAACGGAACGAACAAAGCGATATCCGTCCACACCCTGCCCTACAAAAAATCTTTCGTCCGACAGACTAGGCAGACGGTGGCTCATAACCTTTTGTCTCTGTCCCGCTGAAGAAGTTCCAGAACACAACCATCGAGAGTGCGTAAAGGGACGCTGTGATGAGGAACGGCCAAGTGAGGGATACATCAAAAAGCCTGCCGCCTATGTACTGGCCTATTCCGTAAGTGACCGTCCAGGCGAGGTTGTTCAGGGCCATTACCGTCGAACGCTCCTCCTTTGAAAAGAAGCCCATCATGAATGCGTTCCATATGGGGTCGACTATGTTCATGAGGATCGTCCTGATGATGTAGATTATGGCCGCCACTATGAAAGTGGGTGAGAACGGCATCGCCGCTATCAGGAAGCTGGCGCTCCCGTTGAAGGAGACGATGGTTCTGACACTGCCGAGCCTGTCCGCTATCATCGGGAGCACAAACATGCCGAGACCCATTATAAACTGCTGGAGGGCAAAGAGCCAGCCTATACTTTCAAGGCTCGTGCCGAAGCGCTGGTTAAAGTAGAGGCCCATGTAAGGGATAGTAACACCGGCGCCGAGGCCAATGAGGGCACTCGGAAGGGCGAAGCGGCCGATTCTGAGGAGCAGTTTCCTATTGACGTTAAGCCTCCTATCCGTGTTTGCCAGAACGGACTTCACAAAGAGCACGAGAACGAATCTGATCGGGAGTATAATGAGAGCCAGCGCAAAGACCTCGCGGTAGCTTAAGTACCCCGGCAGAAAGCCGGCTAAAAGGAAGCCCACCGCGGAGCCTATCGTTCCCGTCGCGGACGAGAGGCTAAATAGATAGTGCCTCTTCTCGTCGCTAACTTCACCGCTCAGCAGGGCCATGTAGGAGGGACTCTCAAAGGCGATGCCCATCCCTATGAGCACACCGCCTAGAGCGAGCATGACTATCGAAGGATACATAACCTGCACGAACCTGCCCAGGAGCATCAGTGAAATTCCAAGAAGAACCGCCCTCTTGTAGCCCATCCTCGTGCCGAGGGGGCCTGAGAAGAAGAGAACGCTCGCCTGGGCCAGGGTGGAAAGGGAAAAGACTATGCCGATGCCAGTGTAGTCAAAGCCGAGGGATTTTAGATAGAACGGGAAGATGAACCAGGCCATGTTGTCCCCTAGCCATGATATAAACGAGTAAACCACGAGCAGCCATGCATCCCTTGTAAATCCCCTGTAATTCTGCAGCGACATAAACGTTCAGATTTCCATCGAGTATATAAACTTTGGGATGAGGAGGTACAGAACGCGTATCAAGGGGTACCAGCCAAATGCATCCCTCAACTTTATAATGAGGATAACCAAAAGATAGAGCGCGATGATGAGTGAATCCAATGCTGATGGAATGATGAACCCCGAACCTGAGCACGGGACTGAATATGAGAGGCAGGCGAGAATGGAGAAACGTCTTGATGAGCTTTATCAAAGTATCGAAGAGCTGA
>DRGF01000048.1 GCA_011050175.1 Thermococcus sp.
GAATCCCCTTTTATCTCCAATTTTATCGATTTTGAACGATAAACAGTTCTGCAAACGGGAAACTAATACAGTTCCCCAGTTTTTTCTAGCTCTTCAAGTTCTTCCTCGAGCTCCCGCTTTTTCCTCTCGGCATACTTCGTCATCCAATCAAAGATAAACCACGCCACCAGAAAGAGAACAGCTATCCCCACAAGGCCAAACAAAATCTGGGAGTCCGTTGGGACGGTTCGAGGGATGTAAGCCATGTTCCCACCGAATATAATCTGAGAGAGCACCTAAAAACTTTGCCAACCTTTTTAAAATCCGAGGAGAACTCTCCACAGGTGGTAGAGATGATGGGAATGAACCCAAGGCAGATGAAGAAGCTCATGCGCCAGATGGGCATCAAGATGGAGGAGCTTGAGGGCGTTGAAGAAGTCATAATCAGGATGGAGAACAAGGAGATAGTTCTCAAGGAGCCGATCATTACTGTAATAACCGCACAGGGCGAGAAGAGCTACCAGATCGTCCCTGGAAGCGAGGAGGTCAGGGCCATCGTGAAGGTCTCCGAGGAGGACATCAAGCTCGTCATGGAGCAGGCGGGCGTTGACTACGAGACGGCAAAGAAGGCACTTGAGGAGGCAAACGGCGACCTCGCGGAGGCCATTCTCAAGCTCACCGAGAGCTGAGAAACTTTCCTTTATCCAGACAAAGCAGAAGGATAACCCACTTATCCATACTCTTTTTCAGAGCCATTTATAACCTTCACGGGCGATATAAAACCACCCATTATAAGAAACGCGGCAAGACGGGTCTCGATAATCATTGTTCCAAAAGGATATAAACGGATAAAATGAGGCTATGTTGATGAGGGCCATAGGCGTCATAAGGAAATCACGCAGGGACAGGATTAGCCGCGAGGAGTTCGAGGAGCTTCTGAGGAGTGCTGGATATGAGGTAGTGGCGATACTCGAACAGAACAGGGACGAGCACCCGAAGTACAACATAGGAAAGGGGAAGCTGGAGGAGCTTAAAGAGCTGGTTCAGGAGCTGGAGCCGGAGAGGGTTGTGTTCGCCAACAAGCTCAGTCCGAGCCAGGCGTACAACCTCTGGAAGGAGCTGAAGGTTGAAATCATCGACAAGTGGCAGCTTGTTCTTGAGATATTCGAGAGGAGGGCGCACTCGAAGGAGGCCAAGCTCCAGGTTGAACTCGCCTCGCTTCAGTACGAGGTTCCCCTCGTGAAGGAAGCCATAAGGCGGATAAAACTCGGCGATAGGGCAGGTTTCAAGGGCATGGGTGAATACCAGACCCAGCAGTACCTCAAGCACATCAGGTACAGGATGGGCAAGATAAGGAAGGAGCTGGAGAGAGTTAAGGCCGATAGAGAAGTGAAGCGGAAGCGCCGTGAGGAGGTCGGCTTCATACTCATCGCCCTCGCAGGCTATACCAACGCCGGGAAGTCCACTCTGCTCAACGCCCTCGCAGGGGAGGACATAGAGGCAAGAAACCAGATGTTTACCACGCTGGACACGACGACGAGGCGCTTCAAACTCGGCGGAAAGAGGGTTCTCGTCACAGATACCGTTGGCTTCATCGACGGCCTGCCGCCATTCATAGTCGAGGCGTTCCACTCCACCCTCGAGGAGATAGTGAAGGCCGATATAGTCCTCCTCGTCCTCGACGCCAGCGAGCCCTGGGGTGAAATAAGGAGGAAATTCCTGGCCTCTCTAAACGTTCTCAGGGAGCTGAAAGCCCTCGATAAGCCGATGATAGTTGTGCTGAACAAGAGGGACCTGACGAGCGAGGAAGACGTCCGCGACAAGGCAGAGAAGATAAGACAAATAACGGAAGAGCGCGGAATAAACGTGTCAAGGATAGTCTCCATATCCGCAAAGCTGGGGGAGCTTGGGGAGCTCTACAGTGCACTTGAGGACACCGTGCTGACCCTGCCGAAGTACGGCGCCTTTGAGATAACCGTGGAAGAGCCCGAGAAGGTGCCGCAGGTAATGGCCCTAATAAATGCAATCGGTGAGGTTCTGGACGTCGAGTACGGGGAAGAGACAAGGATAGAAGCGTACGTCCAGACGGGGATGATAAAGGAGCTGACGAGGCTTGGCGTTGGGATAAAGCGGCTAAACCAGTCCGACCAGTGAGAAAGCCTTGAAGATTCCAAGGGAGATGAATATCGCAGTCAGTGGCGTCGCCACCCAGCCGAAGACGATGTCCCTGATAACGGATTTTTCAACACCCCTGCCCGCGAGAAGGCCCACCCCGACCACGCCCCCCACTACGGACTGGCTGGAGCTTACGGGGAGGCCGAAAAAGTTGGCAAGGCTGACGGCGATGGCTGAGCCGAACTGGGCGGCAAAGGCCGAGACCGGGCCGAGGGCAGTTATCCTCTTCCCGACAGTGTGCATCACCGCATAGCTGAACGTGAGGGCACCGAGGGAGAGAGCTATTGCCCCAAATATCCCTGCAACTTTGGGCTCCATGAACCCCGCACCGACGAGGGGCCCCGAGGCGTTGGCCACTTCGTTTGTCCCGAAGTTGAAGGCCATGTAAGAACCTCCGAGTATGGCGAGGGCCTTGTAAAGGGTCTCAATCGTTGAGACGCTTTTTATGCTAGAGATGACTTTGGAGTAAAACTTGTACAGAACTATCGCCAGAACGCCGGAGAGTATGGGGGAAACCACCCACGCAGAGGCTATCTTGGCAAGAGTCCACCAGTTCACGGGGGCATCTGTGGCGAGACCCACCCCTATGACTCCGCCGACTATCGCCTGGGTCGTGGAGACAGGAAGCCCTCTGACGGTGGCTATCGTGACCCACACCCCGGCGGCGAGAAGCGCTATCACGGCCATCTCCATCGTGAGGTAACCCTCAGGCACAATTCCTTTCCCGACGGTCTTCATGACCTTGTACCCCTTGAGGTAGGCCCCCATGAGGACAAAAATGGCTATGGTAAGGGTGGCCTGGCGGAAGCTCAGTATCCCCGCCCCAACCGCGGTGCCCATAGCGTTTGCGGAATCGTTGGAGCCTATGTTCCAAGCAATGTAAAACGCAACCGCAACAGCCGCCACCGCCAAGCCATCCATTTTAACCACCACTATATAGACTATATATTGGCCGTTAGTTTATCGATTTTAAAAATTTAGCGGACGAACTTTTTCGAAAACCAATGAACTACTTTTGCCATTGACGAATGACAACGTTCATACCTACCCAAAGGCACCCGCCGAAGTGGACTTAAGCCAATACCGAAACTTAAATAAATGCATTGGATGAATAAACTTTGAAAAATTTGAGGAGGCAGAGAAGATGATCGAGATTCGTTTTCACGGTAGGGGTGGACAGGGTGCAGTTACCGCTGCCAACATACTAGCCTCAGCCGCTTTCCTTGAGGGCAAGTACGTCCAGGCGTTCCCGTTCTTCGGTGTTGAGAGGCGTGGAGCGCCGGTTACGGCTTTCACCAGGATCGACGAGAAGCCGATAAGGATTAAGACCCAGATTTACGAGCCGGACATCGTGGTCGTCCTCGACCCGAGCCTTCTCGACACCGTCGACGTTACCGCCGGTCTCAAGGACGACGGAATAGTCATCATCAACACAGAGAAGAGCAAGGAGGAAGTCCTTGAGAAGCTCAAGAAGAAGCCGGCCAAGCTCGCCCTCGTTGACGCCACCACCATAGCCCTTGACATCCTCGGACTGCCGATCACTAACACCTCAATCCTCGGTGCCGTCGCCAAGGCCACCGGTGTTGTCAGCCTTGAGCACGTTCAGAAGGCCATCCAGGAAGTCTTCTCCGGCTCCCTCGGAGAGAAGAACGCTAAGGCCGCAGAGGAAGCCTTCAACAAGACCGTCATCTACGAGCTCTGATCTTCTTTCCTTACCTTTAACCCGGACAAGGTGGTGATGAAGTTGAACACACTGTTTGGTGAAAAGAAGGAAGGGGCCGCTAAAATCGTCCTCAAGAGTGTTGACGAATACCCAGAGGCCCCAGTGAGCCTGGGGACAACTCTCAGCAACTTCACCGGAGACTGGAGGACTTTCATACCGGTATTCAACAAGGACAAGTGTGTCAAGTGCTACATCTGCTGGAAGTTCTGCCCGGAGCCGGCGATATACATCCGCGAGGACGGCTACATAGGAGTTGATTACGACTACTGTAAGGGCTGTGGCATTTGTGCAAACGAGTGCCCGACCAAAGCAATAACCATGGAGAAAGAGGAGAAGTGAGGTGTTGGTTATGGAGTACAAACCCATTAGGAAGGTCGTGAGCGGTAACTACGCGGCCGCTTACGCCGCCAAGCACGCCCGCGTTGAGGTCGTGGCGGCTTACCCAATCACCCCTCAGACCAGCATTATCGAGAAGATAGCCGAGTTCATAGCCAACGGTGAAGTTGAAAACCTTCAGTACGTTCCCGTTGAGAGCGAGCACTCGGCCATGGCCGCATGTATCGGAGCTTCCGCGGCCGGTGCCAGGGCATTCACCGCTACCTCGGCCCAGGGTCTCGCCCTGATGCACGAGATGCTCCACTGGGCCGCCGGAGCAAGACTCCCGATAGTTATGGTTGATGTTAACCGTGCCATGGCTCCTCCCTGGAGCGTCTGGGACGACCAGACCGACAGCCTGGCACAGAGGGACACCGGCTGGCTCCAGTTCTACGCCGAGAACAACCAGGAAGTTTACGACGGCGTTCTGATGTCCTTCAAGATAGCCGAGACCGTCAACCTGCCCGCGATGGTCATTGAGAGCGCCTTCATACTGAGCCACACCTACGACGTCGTCGAGATGATCCCGCAGGAGCTCGTTGACGAGTTCCTCCCGCCGAGGAAGCCGCTCTACACCCTCACTGACTTCGACAACCCGATATCCGTGGGTGCCCTCGGAACTCCCGCCGACTACTACGAGTTCCGCTACAAGATCGCCAAGGCCATGGAAGACGCCAAGAAGGTCATCCGCGAGGTCGGAAAGGAGTTCGGCGAGCGCTTTGGAAGGGACTACAGCCAGATGATCGAGCTCTACAGGACCGAGGACGCCGACTTCGTCTTCATGGGCATGGGCTCTCTCATGGGAACCGTCAAGCAGGCCGTTGACATCCTCCGCGAGGAGGGCTACAAGGTCGGCGCCGCCAAGGTCCGCTGGTTCAGGCCGTTCCCGAGCGAAGAGCTCTACGAGCTGGCGAAGAACGTTGAGGGAATTGCGGTCCTCGACAGGAACTTCTCCTTCGGCCAGGAGGGCATACTCTTCAACGAGGCCAAGGGTGTACTCTACAACACCGATGCCCACCCGATCATGAAGAACTACATCGTCGGCCTCGGAGGCAGGGACTTCACGGTCGCTGACGTCAAGAAGATAGCCGAGAACATGAAGGCCATCATCGATAAGGGAGAACTTGATGTAGAGGTGGACTGGTACCACCTTAAGAGGTGAGAACTATGCAGATTCCCGAGAACGTTAAGAAGAGGTTGAGCATTCCGGCTGACGAGCACTTTTACGCAGGCCACACTGCATGCCAGGGGTGTGGCGCTGCCCTGGGTCTTCGCTATGTCCTCAAGACATACGGTAGGAAGACCATCTTCACAATCCCGGCTTGCTGTTCGACCATCATAGCAGGTCCGTGGCCCTACTCAACCCTCGATGCCCCGCTCTTCCACACGGCCTTTGAGACCACCGGTGCCGTCATGGGCGGTATCGAGGCGGCCCTCAAGGCCAAGGGCTACAAGGTTAAGGGCGAGGACGGAGTCATGGTCGTCGGCTGGGCCGGCGACGGTGGTACGGCCGACATTGGTCTCCAGGCCCTCAGCGGATTCCTTGAGAGGGGCCACGACGCTCTCTACATCATGTACGACAACGAGGCTTACATGAACACCGGAATTCAGAGGTCAAGTTCAACCCCATACGGAGCCTGGACCACCAACACACCGGGTGGAAAGAAGCACTTCCTTGAGAAGAGGCACAAGAAGAAGGTCATCGACATCGTCATAGCCCACGAGATACCCTACGCAGCCACCGCAAGCGTTGCCTATCCGGAGGACTTCATAAGGAAGCTCAAGAAGGCGAGGGAGATAAAGGGACCGAGCTTTATCCAGCTCTTTGCCCCGTGCCCGACCGGCTGGCGTGCTCCAACCGACAAGAGCATTGAGCTTGCCCGCCTCGCAGTTCAGACAGCGTACTTCCCGCTCTTTGAGTACGAGAACGGAAAATACAAGATCAACATGCCCTCACCGAAGAAGGAGCCGAAGCCGATAGAGGAGTTCCTCAAGCTCCAGGGCAGGTTCAAGTACATGACCCAGGAGGACATTGAGAGCCTCCAGAACTGGGTGCTCCGCGAGTGGGAGAAGCTCAAGAAGCTCGCCGAGGTCTTCGGCTGAGCTTTCCATCTTTACCTTTAAAGTTTAGTTTCCACCTGATAAGTCACCTGAGGTGATAAATATGGCCGAGAGTCCGTTTAAGGCCGAAATTGAGAGGGTTCAGAAGGAGTATAGCGAAAAGATGACTCCCGGAGCGATTGTTTACATCCCGGGAAGTAGCGTCGTGAACAAGACCGGAAGCTGGAGAGTTTTCATGCCGGAGTTTAACAGGGACAAGTGCACCAGGTGCTACCTCTGCTACATTTACTGCCCGGAGCCGTCAATCTACATTGACGAAGAGGGTTACCCGGTCTTCGACTACGACTACTGTAAGGGCTGTGGAATTTGTGCGAACGAGTGCCCCGTCGGTGCCATAACCATGGTTAGGGAGACCAAGTGAGGTGGTGAAAGATGCCGATAAGAAAGGTTATGAAGGCCAACGAGGCGGCCGCATGGGCCGCGAAGCTTGCCAAGCCGAAGGTTGTTGCCGCGTTCCCCATTACCCCGTCAACGCTCGTTCCGGAGAAGATCAGTGAGTTCGTTGCCGATGGAGAGCTCGACGCTGAGTTCGTCAAGGTCGAGAGCGAGCACTCAGCCATATCCGCCTGTGTCGGTGCCTCCGCTGCCGGCGTTAGGACTTTCACCGCTACCGCTTCTCAGGGTCTCGCCCTCATGCACGAGATACTCTTCATCGCCGCTGGAATGAGGCTCCCGATAGTTATGGCCATTGGAAACCGTGCCCTCTCCGCTCCGATCAACATCTGGAACGACTGGCAGGACACCATAAGCGAGCGCGACACCGGCTGGCTCCAGTTCTACGCCGAGAACAACCAGGAGGCCCTTGACCTTATCCTGATGGCCTTCAAGGTCGCCGAGGACGAGCGCGTCCTCCTCCCGGCGATGGTCGGCTTCGACGCCTTCATCCTGACCCACACCGTCGAACCTGTCGAGATACCGGACCAAGAGCTCGTTGACGAGTTCCTCGGCGAGTACGAGCCAAAGCACGCCTACCTCGACCCAGCCAGGCCGATCACCCAGGGTGCGCTCGGATTCCCGGCCCACTACATGGAGGCCAGGTACACCGTCTGGGAGGCCAACGAGAACGCCAAGAAGGTCATCGACGAGGTCTTCGCAGAGTTCGAGAAGAAGTTCGGAAGGAAGTACCAGAAGATCGAGGAGTACAGGACCGACGACGCCGACATAATCTTCGTCACCATGGGTTCCCTCGCCGGAACCGTCAAGGAGTACGTTGACAAGCTCCGCGAGGAGGGCATCAAGGTCGGTGCCGCCAAGGTCACCGTCTACAGGCCGTTCCCGACCGAGGAGGTCAGGGAGCTTGCGAAGAAGGCCAAGGTTCTCGCGCTTCTTGAGAAGAACATCACCTTCAGCGTTGGTGGAGCCCTCTTCCAGGACTTCAGCAGGGCTCTCATCAACGAGAGCGAGAAGCCGAAGATCGTTGACTTCATCCTCGGTCTCGGTGGAAGGGACGTCACGTTCAAGGACCTCGACGAGGCATTCGCGATCGCCAAGAATGCCCTCGCTGGAGAGGAGTTTGATGAGGTCAACTGGATAGGACTTAGAAAGGAGATACTGTGAGGTGAGGAAGATGGCCGTTAGGAAGCCCCCTATCACTACTCGCGAGTACTGGGCACCTGGCCACGCCGCCTGTGCCGGGTGTGGCTGTGCTGCCTCTCTGAAGCTTGCCACAAAGGCCTTTAGTGAGGCCATGGAAGAGAAGTACGGCGATCCAAACGCCTTCGCCGTAGCCCAGGCCACCGGATGTATGGAGGTCGTTTCCGCCGTCTTCCCGTACACCGCCTGGAAGGCCCCGTGGATCCACGTCGCCTTCGAGAACGCAGGTGCCGTTGCGAGTGGTGTCGAGGCGGCCTGGAAGAAGCTCGGAAGGAAGGGCAAGATACTTGCCATAGGCGGTGACGGTGGTACCGCCGACATCGGTATGCAGGCCCTCAGCGGTATGCTCGAGCGCTGGCACAACGTTGTCTACCTCATGTACGACAACGAGGCTTACATGAACACCGGAATCCAGAGGTCAAGCTCAACCCCATACGGAGCCTGGACCACCACCAGCCCGCCGGGCAAGTACTCCATCGGTGAGGACAAGCCCAAGAAGTGGGTCGCACTCATCGCCGCCGCCCACAGGATTCCGTACGTCGCCACCGCAAGCGTTGCCAACCCCTACGACTACATCAGGAAGATGAAGAAGGCCGCCAAGGTCGACGGCCCGGCCTTCGTCCAGGTCCAGTGTACCTGTGTTCCGGGCTGGCGCGTCCCGCCCGAGAAGAGCATTGAGGTCACCAGGCTCGCCATCGAGACCGGTGTCTGGCCGCTCTTCGAGATTGAGAACGGCGACTTCCACAACATCAAGATACAGCCGCCCGGAGGAGGAGCCAAGGTCACTCGCGAGGGCGGAAAGATCGTCGCCATCGAGTTCAAGAAGCCCATCGAGGAGTACCTCAAGCTCCAGGGCAGATTCAAGCACCTCTTCAAGCAGCCAGAGGCTATAGACGTCATGCGCGAGCAGATCAAGGCCATGTGGAAAGTCCTCGGCGTTGAGGTCACCCTCCCGAAGCCGGAGGAGTGAACTCCTCCCCTTTTGTTTCCTCATTTTGATGCAGCTAAAAGAGAGCCACCAGCACTTTTTCTGAGAGAATTCACTTAAGAAGCCCGTTCTGAGGTGTGAGGTGTGATCGCAGCGGTTCTGGCGGGGGGCAGAAGCAGGCGATTCGGTAGCGACAAGCTATTGGTCAGAATCGACGGGAAGCCCCTCATTCTCCACACTATCGAGAGGCTCGAACTGGCACGAGAAATAGACAGGATAGTCCTAATCGCATCCAGGGAGAACGCCGACAAAATCCGGGCACTTGGCTATGAGGTTCTCATCGATAGTCTCATGATCGGCCCGATGGGCGGCATCTATACCGCACTGGGCCTCGGCGATGCCTTCGTGGTGGCGGGGGACATGCCCCTCCTCGTCCCGGAGCTAATCGACTTTATCATAGATATGTTCCATCGGGCAAAAAAGCCGGCCTGCGTGCCCAGGTGGGCAAACGGTTACCTTGAACCCCTCCACGCGGCGTATTCTCGGGATTTCCTCCCATTCATCGAGAAAAAGATAAAGGCTGGAGAGTACTCCATAAACCTTGCGGTGCGGGAAGGTGGCGCCTGCTACGTGGACATCGCGGAACTGCCGGAAGAATGGCGGGAGGGCTTCTTCAACGTGAACACCCGCCGGGACGTTGGAAAACTGAAAGGAAGAAGGATTTAGTACCCAAACATGGGCAATACTGCTAGATTTTTGGACAAAACTTTTTAAGTCTCTTAGGGCAACCTAAACCGGAGGTGAATTAGATGACGATCAAAGCTCCCACACTCAACGTAGGAGGACTGGGCGCTGACCCACTCACCCAGAGGATAAACGAGAAGCAGAAGAAGTGGAAGTACAAGATAGCCGTCCTCAGCGGCAAGGGTGGCGTTGGAAAGAGCACCGTTGCAGTTAACCTCGCCGCGGCCCTGGCAAAGAAGGGCTACTTCGTCGGGATACTCGACGCTGATGTGCACGGGCCGAACGTGGCAAAGATGCTCGGCGTTGACAAGGCGGAGGTCTTCGCGGAGAAGGTTGACGAGAACAGGTTCGAGATGATACCCCCCATGAACGACTTCCTCGGCCAGACCACTCCGATAAAGGTCATGAGCATGGGGTTCCTCGTCCCGGAGGACCAGCCAATAATCTGGCGTGGAGCCCTTGTCACCAAGGCTATCAAACAGCTCCTCGGAGACGTCAGATGGGGCGAGCTGGACTTCATGATAATAGACTTCCCGCCCGGAACCGGTGACCAGATACTCACCGTCACCCAGACCCTCCAGCTCGACGCCGCGGTCATCGTTACCACACCACAGGAAGTAGCCCTGCTCGACACGGGCAAGGCGGTCAACATGATGAAGACCATGGAGGTGCCCTACGTGGCCGTCATCGAGAACATGAGCTACCTCATCTGCCCGCACTGTGGTAAAGAGATAGACCTCTTCGGAAAGGGCGGAGGCAGGAAGCTGGCAGAGAAGGAAGGCGTTGACTTCCTCGGCGAGATACCCATAGACCTCAAGGCCAGGGAGGCGAGCGA
>DRGF01000134.1 GCA_011050175.1 Thermococcus sp.
CGGGTGATATGTGTGGACAGTAAGAAAATCTTTGCCATAATAATTGTGATTGCTTTTATCGGTTTTGTAGTTAATTATAGCATCGACCATTATCAGGGCGGAGAAATCTATGAAGCCGCGAATGAGGGTTTTAACTTGCTTCAAAAAGGATTCAACGTCACAGTCTTAGTGAAAACCGTAGATGGAGAAACCTTAGAAGGCGAGCTCTTTTCGGTTAGTGGTTCAACGGTCTACATCATTAAGGATGGAAAGAAGCTCACTATCGGGGGCCCCTCCGCTACAAAGGAGGATATAAAGGCAAAGCGTCTCGAAATTAAAGCAAACGGCTATGTCTACGTCTACGAGCTCCCACCTAAGAGCGGTAAGTGCAGTGAAGTTATTGAAGGGCTCAAAGTGGACGCCTACTCCCAGCGTTTTTCAGGATTGATATTTGTAAAAGGCCTCACCGACCCGATAGAGATAGGAAAACTCAAATACCACGTGGACTACCTCACCTACGGGTCCATCGACGTGAAGCAGTCACTCCCGGACGGTGTTGTTTTGACGGCCGGTATGGTGCCGATTGAGATTCTCGGGAAGTACCTTGGAGACAGGGAAGTTTACATGTACGGGACGCTCTACGTGAACTCAGATGAGCGCAATCTGCCCCTTACGCTGCTGGAGGTGAAAACTCCATGAGATTGAGGCTTTCTTTTATAATTCCAGCCTTTTTCATGGCATTCATAGCTCTTGGTGCGGCTTCATATAAGACGATCTTAATAGGCACTATCTTCGCGATGGCCTTTGCATACGGAGTTTTTAAAGGTGAAGAGACCCCCTGGAAAGAGAAGGAATTCAAATTCATAAAGGAAGAATACCTGCTCTGGGCTTTTTTGATATCGTTGCTTTTGGTCCTGCTCCAGATATTAATTATTGGAAAGGTTCCTCTCTTAGATTCATCGGCTAGGCATCTATTAAGCCCACATCTAACGGCCCTAACATACTTTTTAGGTGTCCCATCAAGCGTGTATCTTTTTTCAAAGGGGAATAAATATGCCCTTGCTTACCCAATTCTCGTGGCATTATACGGGTACAGGACCCCCGTTTTGGTCAGTTTTCTAGCCTTTGGGGCCGCTTATTTTGAAAGGATAGAACTCAGGCCGAAGCACTTCGCGGGTTTCTCTCTTTTAATTTTGGCTGGATTTGTAGGGATTGCCCTCGCGAGAGGGGAAACATTAAGCGCACAACTCTTTAGAATCCAGGCAACGACCTCCGTTTTGGACGTCATAATGGAGAGAGCTCCATGGCATGGTTTTTACCACGGCCACCTCCAGTGGGCAGGAATTAGGTCTTACATAGTGGGCGGTTATTCACCAAGAGGCCTAGTAGCGCGCTTTTTGTACGTGAAGACAGGAGTTTCAATAACTCCAACGCTTTTAGGGGGCATGTATTTGGATTTTGGGCTTTTCTCAATCATAGAAGGCTTTTTGCTCGGGATGTATTACGGCATGATTAGCAAGGCCAAAAATCTTCTTTTGAAGGTGATTTACTACACCACCCTCGCCTATGGTGTCGTGGGCGTCGAGACGGGAATTCTGGACCTGCCGGTTTACTTGTTCTTCTTCGCAGGCATCTACGCCCTGATAAGGGGGAAGTACTCCATAAGGGTGGTGAAAGTTGCGGAGTGATAAAATTTTAGCACTCTTTTTGGCCTCCTACATTTCCCTCGCACTGCTTGGAAAGTTCACTTTTAGAGATTACCTCGGCGGGCTCAGCTGGGGTGCGTTGCTTTATGCGCTGGGGTTTTCTTTGATGCTACTCCTGGGGTATAACGTTGAAAAGAAGTTTAACCGCCCACCCCAGCGGACTTACGTTTACTTGGTGCTTGGCGTTTTGGTAAGTTTGGCGGCTGGAATTTTTGGAGTTGTGGTCGCTTTGATCGTCCTATTGGGTGGAAGTATCATTCTAAGGAGAATCTGGCAGGAATATCACAGATATATCTACTGGGCCGGAATAGCCCTGGTGATTGCTCTCCCCCTCATAGCGATGGTTAAAGGCGTAATTCCAATTCTACACCCCCAGACGAGGTACAGTGATTTGAAAGACCTATACCTGGTATCTGCCATTTTTGCTTCTCTCCTCATTGCATATAAACCGAACCCGATTGTTTTTCTTCTGGGAGAAGCTTTTGCAGTAGTTTCGACTTTTAGAACCAACGCCCTCATGATTTTTTTAACCTACCTGTTTAGGGCTGAAAAAAAGGAATTGAAACGGCTTTTAATAATCGGCGTTCCTTTGATTGGATTGGCGTTCTTAGCCCGTTTCTACGCAACTAAGAGCGTGTATCCCATCTGGAAGCTCGGCTTCCTCCAGAGTCTGGTCTACAGGGCCGGATTTTCTTACATGGTTTATGAGAAGCTCTTCTCCCTGGGGATGCCCTTTGGAAATTTTGAACTTCTCCTCAACTCGAATGCAAGGGAATACGTCGCGGCCCTTTTCGGGAAGGTGCAGAACTACACTTACACAATTTTCGGACAGCCTGCCTATGATCTGGGCGTTTTTGGGCTTCTTGAAGCCTTCATCGTGGGGATGGCATTGAGCGATTCTGAGAAGTCACCAATGTTCAAGGCCCTCAGCCTGGCTTTTTTAGTCCCTGCAATTGAGACCGGTTTTGACGCTTTAAACTTCGGAATTTTAATGGGCTCCGCTTACTTTGCCCTACTTACCAGCAGAAACGTTGCCAATATCGGGGGGAATATGGGATGAACGTCAATATAAAGACGATTGGTAGAAGCAACCTGGTCTTGGCCGGTATATTTATAGCTGCCTTGAGTTTAAGCCTGTTTTCCCTGCCTCCCACGCTGAGCATAACCTACGACGAGGCCCTGTACATCAACGTCGCAAGAAACCTCGCAAGGGACATCTCCAGCTTTACGTACCAGGGAGTGTATATGATGTACCGCCCCCCTCTGTATCCCTACACGCTCTCAGCTTTTTATCGTCTCTATGAGTATGCCCACCATCTTACAATAGCGAGAACAATCTCCGCAATCTTCTATGCACTAACCGCAGTGCTAGTGTACCTCTTTGCGGTAGAGCTTTTCAAAGATTGGAAGAAAGGCGTTGCTGCAAGCCTATTCTACATCCTGAGCCCACTAAGCTTCACAATGTCAAACAGGGCCCTGGTGCACAGCGAGTTCTCTTTTTTCTACACATTAGCAGTGTTTTTGTTATACAAAGGGACCCGGGACAAAAACAGTAAACTGATTTACGTATCCTTTGTGTCTGCCGGTTTGGCGGTTTTAACGCGCTATACCGGACTCTCCATAATTGGTGTCTTCGTGGCATACCTGTATCTAATTTCCCACTGGGACTGGCTCAAAAGAAAGGAAACTTACGTGGGGTTCGCACTCTTTGCATTAACTCTATCCCCCTGGATGTACATGGGCCACGTTCACTACGGGGGCGCCCTCAGACCATTTTCAGTTGCAATGACGGTTATCACAAAAGATACGCCGGTTTCAGCGTCCGAGTACCTTGTCGAAGTTTCAGAAATCCTGGGAGCTCCAGCCGTAATACTAGCTCTCCTGGGATTTGGAAGCCTCAAAAAGGACAACGTTGGGTGGCTAATAATTAGCTGGGGCGTTGTGGGTCTTATGGGAATACTGACCGTTACCCACAAGGAGGCAAGGTTTGTGACTTTCCTGATGCCCTTGCTGGCAATCCTCTGTGCACAGGGGGCTTTCTCAGTGGCCGAGTTGTTTTTCAAGCACGTTCCGTATCCAAACAGGTTTAAACTGGTGCTTTTGGCCATCATTATTGGGATTGGTCTTGTATCATCTGCCCACCACTCTCTTCAATACAAGCAGGCGTGGGATGCTCAATTCCTCGAAGAGAACAGGGCAGTTCACTACGCCAGCGAAAGATTCAACCCGCAGATTATTGGAGTGAGCCCCAGATTTTACACGCTGGCCGGTTATTACTTCCCTGATTCCAAGGTTTATCATCTGCTCCCAACGGATTACATAAAATCCAGCGTTAAGAAAGGGGAGCTGGACCTGATAATATGGAGGTATGAAAGCAGTGGGGGCAACATACTAAAAATAATAGAGGAGTCCGGCAAATATAAACTTGTCAGAGAATTCCAAGATGGGAAAATAAAGGTTTTCGTGGTGTCTCCCCCACAGAAGGGCTGACTGCGGCGGATTCAATTTTCCGTTTCACTTTAAATCCTCAAAAACAAGAAATAGACATGTCAGTCCAAATGAACACATTCGTCTTCTCCTTTATTTCTGTACGTCAGAGAACAGCCATGGATAGTTAATTTTAAATATGGGCCTTCGATATATCACCCGCAGTAAACGATTGTGGAGGGATTCGCATGAGCGAATACAAGTTTATAAGATGGTTTGAGGACCTCAGGAAGACCGACGTTCCCCTCGTCGGTGGAAAGGGTGCCAACCTCGGAGAAATGACCAACGCGGGAATACCCGTCCCGCCCGGATTCTGTGTTACCGCCGAGGCCTACAAGTACTTCGTTGAGAACGTTAAGCTTGAGGATGGTACCGTTCTCCAGGACTGGATTATGAGCATCATCGCTGAGACCAACGTCGATGACAGCAAGCAGCTCCAGGAGAACACCGCCAAGATCAGGCAGAAGATAATCGAGCTCCCGATGCTCCCGGAGATAGCCAAGGAGATCGAGGACGCTTACAAGAAGCTCAGCGCCAGGTACAACAAGGACGCCGTTTACGTCGCCGTTCGCTCTTCTGCCACCGCCGAGGACCTTCCCGAGGCCAGCTTCGCCGGCCAGCAGGAGACCTACCTCGACGTCTACGGCGTTGAGGACGTCATAGACAAGGTCAAGAAGTGCTGGGCCAGCCTCTGGACCGCTCGCGCCACCTTCTACAGGGCCAAGCAGGGCTTCGACCACAGCAAGGTCTACCTCTCGGCTGTGGTTCAGAAGATGGTCAACAGCGAGACCAGCGGTGTCATGTTCACCGCCAACCCTGTCACCAACGACAGGAGCGAGATAATGATCAACGCCGCCTGGGGCCTCGGTGAGGCCGTCGTTAGCGGAAGCGTTTCCCCGGACGAGTACATCGTCGAGAAGGGCACCTGGAAGATTAAGGAGAAGTACATCGCTAAGAAGGAAGTTATGGTCGTCCGCAACCCGGAGACCGGCAAGGGCACCGTCTACGTCAAGGTCGCCGACTACCTCGGCCCCGAGTGGGTTGAGAAGCAGGTTCTCACCGAGGAGCAGATCATCGAGGTCGCCAAGATTGGCGCCAAGATTGAGGAGCACTACGGCTGGCCGCAGGACATCGAGTGGGCCTACGACAAGGACGACGGCAAGCTCTACATCGTCCAGAGCAGGCCGATCACCACCCTCAAGGAGGAGGTTAAGACGGAGGAGGCTGAGATGACCGAGGAGATGAAGGTTCTCCTCAAGGGCCTTGGTGCCTCACCGGGTGTCGGTGCTGGTAAGGTTGTCGTCATATTCGACGCCAGCGAGATCGACAAGGTCAAGGAGGGCGACGTCCTCGTCACCACCATGACCAACCCGGACATGGTTCCGGCCATGAAGAGGGCCAGCGCCATCGTCACCGACGAGGGCGGAAGGACCTGCCACGCCGCCATCGTCAGCAGGGAGCTCGGTATCCCGGCCGTCGTCGGTACCAAGGAGGCCACCAAGGTCCTCAAGGACGGCATGCTCGTCACCGTCGACGGTACCAGGGGTGTCGTCTACGAGGGCATAGTCAAGAGCCTCGTCAAGAAGGAGAGCGAGGAGAAGGCCGCCGGCGGACAGGTCGTCGTTGCTGGCGCTCCGCTCGTCACCGCCACCGAGGTCAAGGCCAACGTCTCAATGCCTGAGGTCGCCGAGAGGGCCGCTGCCACCGGCGCCGACGGTGTTGGACTCCTCAGGGCCGAGCACATGATCCTCGGTATCGGTGCCCACCCGATCAAGTTCATCAAGGAGGGCAAGGAAGAGGAGCTCGTCGAGAGGCTCGTTGAGGGCATCAGGAAGGTCGTTGAGGCCTTCTACCCGAGGCGCGTCTGGTACAGGACCCTCGACGCCCCGACCAACGAGTTCCGCGAGCTTCCGGGCGGCGAGGACGAGCCGGAAGAGAGGAACCCGATGCTCGGATGGAGAGGAATCAGGCGTGGCCTCGACCAGCCGGAGCTCCTCAGGGCCGAGTTCAAGGCCATCAAGAGGCTCGTTGACGAGGGCTACGATAACATCGGTGTCATGCTCCCGCTCGTCAGCCACCCCGAGCAGGTCAGGAAGGCCAAGGAGATCGCCATGGAGGTCGGCCTCATTCCGCACAAGGACGTCGAGTGGGGCGTCATGATTGAGACCCCGGCCAGCGCCCTCATCATCGAGGACCTCATCAAGGAGGGCCTTGACTTCGTCAGCTTCGGTACCAACGACCTCACCCAGTACACCCTCGCCATCGACAGGGACAACGAGCGCGTCTTCAAGCTCTACGACGAGAAGCACCCGGCCGTTCTCAAGCTCATCGAGAACGTCATCAAGGTCTGCAAGAAGCACGGCGTCGAGACCAGCATCTGCGGCCAGGCCGGCAGCGACCCGAAGATGGTCAAGCTCCTCGTCAGGATGGGCATCGACAGCGTCAGCGCCAACCCGGACGCCGTCGAGCTCGTCAGGAAGACCATCGCCAGGGAAGAGGCCAGGCTCCAGCTTGAGGCTGCCAGGAAGGCCCTCTTCGAGTGACCTTCCACCTCTCTTTTCTATTCCGTTTTGTTTAACCTGTTGGAACGTATTCTTGGAACGAATTTGCTGGTCCTTTTATCCACAATAAACTTTTTATACCAACGTTTCGACTGGTATCTCAATGAGGCGCGAAGTAGAAGCAATGCGTAACCGGATTCTCAACGGGCCCGTCGTCAAAACACTCCTAGTGTTAGCGTATCCCATAATAATAAACCAGCTCGTGCAGGTTCTCTACAACCTCACCGACACTTTCTGGCTCGGGAAGCTCGGCAGGGAGGAATTGGCGGCACCGGGGACGGCGTGGCCGCTTGTCTGGTTCTTCATGTCCATCGGTATGGGGTTTGCCACGGCAGGATTTGCCTTCGTGAGCCAGTACGTTGGAGCCGGGAATTATAAGAAGGCAGATCGCGCCGCTGGGGCTCTCTATTCACTCATGATGTTCTTTGCAATTGCCGTTGGAGTGTTCGGTGTCATCTCGGCCCCGTACCTCCTCAGGTTCATGAACGTTAGCGATACGGTTTACCCCTACGCCCTATCCTACACGCGCATAATCTTCGCTGGAATACCATTCTCATTCACGCTCTTCGCCTTTAACTTCCTCCTCAGGGCTATTGGGGACACAAAAACGCCGGTTAAGATAAACATAGGAACCGTCCTCCTTAACCTCGTCCTCGACCCGTTCTTCATCTTCGGCTGGGGGCCGTTTCCGGAGCTCGGCGTCGTCGGAGCGGCCGTCGCCACCATGCTCTCCAACAGCCTCGGCTCCCTTGTGGGCGGCTACCTCCTCTTCAGCGGGAAGGTAGGGATACACCTCACACCCCACAACCTCAAGCCGGACTGGCCGTTCTACTCCAGAATCTTCCGCGTCGGCATACCCTCAAGCATAGGTTCATCAACAACGGCCTTTGGCTTTGTAATCCTCACGAGGATAATCTTCACCGTAGGCAAACTCTACGGCCAGACCCACGGCATTGAGAACTTTGAGGACATTGCCTTCGCTACCTACTCGATAACCAACAGGCTGACCAACTTCATGTTCGCGTTCTCCGATGGAATAAGCATGGCGATGGGAACGATGGTAGGCCAGGCCGTCGGTGCGAGGCTCTACCAGAGGGCCAAGGAAGTCGCAGAAAAAACCATGGCGATAAACTTCACAATCCTCGGTGTAGGCACGCTCCTCTTTATCATCTTCCGCGTGGAGATTTTCAGGTTCTTCATCAACGACCCCGCGATAATAACCGAGAGCGCCAAGGTCGTGAAGTACTTCTCCATATCGCTCCCGTTCTTTGGAATCTTTGCTGCGGTGGAGAACGTCTTCAGGAGCGCGGGGCACACAAAGAAGAGTATGATAGTAGACATGTTCCGCCTCTGGGTGCTCAGGCTCCCGCTGAGCTACGGGCTTGGAGTCCTCATGAGGGACACCGCCGGAATGTGGCTTGGAATGGGCCTGAGCAACATCCTCGGTGCAGTCGTTGCGCTCGCATGGTTCCTCAGAGGAAGCTGGATGAGGCGCATCATAGAGGAGAACCACTCCCCAGGACAGTAAACTTTTTATCATTCGGATGCAGAGTATCACCCGGTGAACCCCTTGCGAACCAGGCACCTAGCACTCATGCTCATCATCCTGGCCGTTCTGGCGGTCGTGGCCGGGAGCGTCACCCATGATGCCCCGTATACTCCACCCCCAGACGGTGGATTTTCCCACCGCACAGACCAAAACGGGAGCATCCCGGGAATCACGGTCAAAAATGGGGAACGAAGAACCCACACCGAGCCGCCATTAATCCTCGTCCACGACGTCACCCCGTACTACTTCGATGACCTCAGAGAGATCGTGGCCGTTCTTGACGAGTACAACTACTCCGACAGGACTGTTCTCTTTGTAATCCCAGTCTTCGACCCCGACCACTACGGTAACGAATGGAGTCTAAAAAACCACCCAGATTTTGTGGGATATCTGCGCGAACTCCAGCTGAGGGGATATAGGGTGGAGCTCCACGGGTACGGGCACACCTACCACGAGTTCAACTGCTCCTATGAGACGGCAAAAGAGAAGCTTGACAACGCAACGGCCCTGATGTCCTCGCTGGGCTTCGACAACCTCACCCTTTTCCTCCCACCTGCGTGGGCGCTCAACAACGAGTCCCTCAAGGCAATCCTGAAGCACAACCTGACCATTGTCACGACCGACTGGCTCATCTTCCCCAACGGAACCCAGCGGAGGATATGGAACAGGGAGTACACCTGGTACATAGAGCGGAATGAAGTCGAGGACAGGCTCTCAGTTGCCCTCCACGACTACAGAAAGGCCATGGAGCAGGGGACTCCTTTCTACCTATCCATCCACCCGGGGGTAATCAACTACGGGGGCGGACTCGACTTTCTGAGAGAGTTCCTGGACACGGTCTGCTGTCAGGAAAAATCATAAACTTTTTATAACAGCGTTTCGACTGCGGTCTGAGCGAAGATGAAGAGCGAGAAAATCCAGAGAATGAGAGACCAGATACTTAACGGCCCGATAGAGAAGACCCTTCTCATTCTGGCGGGCCCTTTAATAGTCAACAACCTGGTTCAGGTGGTTTACAACATAACGGATACTTTTTGGCTTGGAAAGCTCGGCAGGGAGGCTTTATCCGCCCCGGGCGTCACCTGGCCGATAATTGGAACCCTCATGGCACTGGGGATGGGGTTCACGACGGCGGGCTTTGCCTTCGTCGGACAGTATATTGGAGCGGAGGAATACGAAAAGGCAAACCGCTCCGCCGGGGCACTCTATTCGCTGATGCTTTTCTTCTCGGTCATAACGGCCATAGTGAGCGTCCTGATACTTCCCTATGCACTCCGTTTCATGAAGGTAACCCCTACGCTCTACCCGCACGCGAAGACCTACGCGACGATAGTCTTCCTCGGGATTCCGTTTTCCTTTACGTTCATGGCCTTTGAAGCCCTTGTAAGGGCGACGGGGGATACGAAGACGCCCGTTAAGATAACGCTCCTCACAGTGTTGATAAACATAGTCCTCGACCCCCTCCTAATTTTTGGATGGGGACCGTTTCCAGAGCTTGGAGTCGCGGGGGCGGCGCTGGCGACGGTGATGGCCAACACCACCGGTTCGATAATCGGTCTCTACCTCCTGTTCACGGGGAGGGTCGCCCTGAGGCTCAGCCCCTCCAGTCTAAGACCGGACTTCAAGTTCTACGGAAAGCTCTTTCGGGTTGGACTGCCGTCAAGCATCGGTCAGTCGGCCAACAGCTTCGGCTTCGTGGTTCTTACAAGGATTATAATGGGCTTCGGCGACGTCACTTATGCGGCCTATGTCATAACAACCCGCCTGGTCAACTTTCTAACCAGCATCGCCCGCGGCATAAGCATGGCGATGGGAACGATGGTGGCCCAGAACGTCGGGGCCGGGAAGTTCGAGAGGGCAAAGAGGATAGCGGAGAGGACGATGCTCGTCAACTTCACGATAGCAACGTTGGCGATTCTGATAATCGGAATCTTCCGCGTCCCAATTTTCAAGGTCTTTCTCAACGACCCAAAGGTCATAGCCGAGAGCAAAATCGTCCTGGAGTACTTCCTCATCTCGGTGCCTTTCTTCAACGGAATCTTCATCGTTGTTAACAGGACGTTCAGTTCCGCAGGCCACACAAAGAAGAGCATGCTCCTCGGCATAATCCGCCTCTGGGGGCTTAGGATACC
>DRGF01000109.1 GCA_011050175.1 Thermococcus sp.
AAAAAGGTGCTCCCTGCTGACTACGTAGGGCAGACCCTCCAGGTCGAGGGAGATAAAAGCACGCATCGGAATCACCATGATAAAAATCGAAACGATAAAATAAAAATCTTCCGATGGTTTTTCATAACCTCCAGGAATATTCTCAGGGTTGTTCAATAATTCCCGCTTATGAAAAAGGTTATATATGCCTTCTTTCATAAAATAAAACGGTGATATCTATGCAAATCGTTGAACTCAACATAAAATTGCCCTACGAGGGTAGGGGGAAAATTCTGGGTCGTTTGTACGACAAGGTTAGGGGCAGGATTCGCGACATCCACTTCTTCCCGCCCGATGCCGAAGGCATGAGTGAAATTAAGATGGAGCTGGCCGAGGACAACGCTTCGAGGCTTCTCTCCGAGCTCAAAAAGATAGTCAGAAACGGAAAGGTAACGTTCAAAGTTCTCTCAGACGTCTGAGCATCATCCCTTTATTCCTCTGTTCAATTCTATCAGTTTTTCTCTGGCCTTCTCCAGAGAACCGGCCTTTTCTATCGCGGTGCCCGTGACGATGATGTCTGCACCTGCCTTCACGGCCGCCCGCGCCTGCTCTGCACTCCTTATGCCTCCGCCGACTATGAGCGGGACGTCGATTACCTTCTTCACGACCCCTATCATCTCGGGAGGAACCGGCTGCGGAGCCCCGCTCCCCGCCTCTAGGTAAACCAGACGCATCCCAAGGTACTGGCCGGCTAAAGCGTAGGCCGCTGCAATCTTGGGCTTGTGGCGCGGGATGGGCTTGGCATCGCCGACCCAGCCTACCGTTTCCCCGGGTTCTATGATGAGGTAAGCCATCGGTATCGGCTCTATTCCGTAGTGCTTGACTGTAAATGCCCCCAGCGCCTGGGAGCCGGTTATGAAGAACGGGTTTGTGGAGTTGAGGAGGCTCATGAAGAATATCGCATCCGCATGCTTGCTTATTCCGCCGTGGGAGCCTGGGAAGAGTATCGTCGGCAGGTTCGATGATTCCTTTATCGCTTTCACAACGCCGTCCAGAACCTCTCCCTCCGCCCCCGTGGAGCCGCCTATCATTATGGCATCGACTCCGATTTCCTCGCTCATCCTCGCTATCCTACCTGCCGTTTCGGGGTCAACGTCGTCGGGATCGAGGAGAACGAAGTGAAGCTTTTCGGTTTCAATCTTCTCGTGAATGTAAGTCTCGACCTTTCCGAGCTGAAGTTTCATTTTTCTCACCGAACTCTATAACTTCCTCCCCGCTTTTAACCCTTTTCCATTCCAGCCCAAGTCTGCTCAGAATGGCGGTAAGAGTCCCGTCGGGTTCCCCGTCGAAGCGGTAAAGGTTGGTGCTGACCCTGACGTCCCCCGCGCCGAATCCCTCGACGGGCTCCCCGTACTTTGCCACTTCCAGAGACAGCTTTTCCTCCAGTCGTTCCTCGCTTGGGATGAGGTACGCCCTCAGGAGTTCCGCGTCCCTCAGGAGGAAGTCTATGTGCCAGTGGAGCCTCTTGTTCTCACTGAAATGCCTGGCAACGCGTTTTTCGAGGGAGTTCATAGCCGAGCCGACGTACACATAATGGCCTCTCCTCAGACGGAACTCCCGGCCTTTGGTTCTGATGGTTTTATCCTCTTTCAGCAGGACGACAAGGAGATATGACCCTCTCATGGTGTGGGATTCTACTCATCATTTATAAACTCCTGGCTCCCAAACAACTTTGGTGTGGGATGATGGACGAAAAGAAAAAGAAGAAACCCGTGGATGACTTCGCATGGCAAAAGTACGATAAAGAAGAGTTTGAAGAACGCTTCCCTGCCCTGGCGAAGGAGCTTGAGGGAGAGGGGGTCCCGATAGAGGCATACCGCGTGGAGGAGGGGGAGGACTCCATCGATAAGAAGGAGATGGACTTCGCCGGCTACAACCCCACGGTCATCGATTTCCTCAGGAGATGCAGTACCGATGACGAGGCGCTTGAGATAATAAACTGGATGGAGGAGCGCGGTGAGATAACCCACGAGATGGCCAAGGAGCTCAGGATAACATTGGTCAAGAAGGGAGTCAGGGCATTCGGCCCCAAGAAGGAGTGGGGCTGGTACGAGAGGCACAGGAAGCGGGAGTAGTTCTTTTTCCTTTTAACTAATCATTAAAACTGAAAGGGGAGAAAAGCACCTTCAGATGTTCCCGATTCGCTGGAGCACCATTCCCTCGATCCTTATCGGCTCCGCCCTTCTGGCGAAGACTATAGCCTGGTCGAGCCTGGCCTCGCTCTCCGCGTGAATTGTGAAGAGCGGGTCGCCTTCCTTGACCTTCTCTCCAACCTTGACGTAGAGCTCCAGGCCTGCTCCCTTGTCCTCCGGAGCTCCCGCGGCCCTTGCGATTCCGGTTATCGCCCTGTTGTCTATGGAAGTGATATATCCGCTCGTTGGGGCGGTGAACGTGTAGGTCTTGTCGCCTATCGCAATGTCTTCCGGCTTGATGTCCGGGTTGCCTCCCTGCTCTTCTATGATTTCGCGCATCTTCTGGTAGGCCTTTCCGCTCTCGAGTATCTCGCGCGCCATCTTCTTGCCCGTTCCTGCCGGGGCAACACCGCCCATCTCCAGGAGGATTCCAGCCAGCCCTGTGGCCTTCTCTATCAGGCTTCCCGGCCCTTTTCCTGTCATAAGTGCCTGAAGCGCCTCTCTCGCCTCAAGGGCAGGGCCAACGGTGTGTCCAATAGGCTGCCCACCGTAGGTTATGGCAACCTCGACGTACTGGCCGAGCCTCTTTCCGAGCTCTATAAAGTCCCTCGCCAGAGCCCTGGCCTGGTCCACGCTCTCGACCTTGACACCCTTTCCTGTTGGGATGTCTATGAGGACGTACTGGCTGCCCATGGCGTACTTCTTTGACATTATGCTGGCCAGCATCAGGCCGGTCGGGTCGATGCTGAGGGCGCGCTCCGCCTTGATGGTTATGTCATCGGCGGGGGCGAGGTTCAGCGCACCGCCCCAGACCAGGCAGGCGCCGATCTTCTCCACGATGCGCTTTATCTCGTCCAGGGAGAAGCTGACGTCGGCAAAGACCTCCACGACATCCGCCGTTCCGGCGGCGCTGGTGATTGCCCTCGAGGATGTCTTTGGGATTGTGAGGCCGGCGGCGGCAACGATTGGCACGACTAGGATGTTGGTCTTGTTGCCGGGCACACCTCCGATGCTGTGGACGTCCATTATTGGCTTCCTGTCTATATCAAGCATATCGCCCGTCTCGGCCATTGCTATCGTTAGTGCGGCTATCTCGTCCATATCGAGGCCGTTTATCTCGAGTGATGTGACAAACGAGCTTATTTCGATATCGCGGAGCTTCCTGTCAACGATGTCCTTGGTTATAGTTTCAATCTCCACCTTCCTGAGCTTTTCACCACGCATCTTTTTCTTTATGTAACGGACGCTCTCCGGAGTGCCGCTCGGGATAACGGTGACAGTCTCGCCCTCAGAAAAGTTGTGGAGCTGGAGGATGTCCCTGCTTATTCCTATCTCTCCCTCCTCGACAAGACCGCTTATAACCACGCTGCCATAAACAGTCTTTTTGCCAGCCTCAAGTTTTACAAGGTCATCCGGGTGAAGCTTGGCCTTCATGGCCTCTTTTTCGTTTATAAAAACAGAGTACTTCCCGCTGCGTATGTCAAGTATCCTGACCTTAGCTTTCATTTCTGCTCCCTCCTGTGAGTGTAGTTTCAGGTATTGTGCAGAGAAATACTTAAACCTTTTTTGACTGGTGTACAAAAAAACGCTCTTAAATGGGGAATTGGCCTTGAATGATAAATGTAAAAATCACCTGCTAAGGCCATGGAGCCCCTCCGTAACTCCGTGGGATTCACCTTCCAGCTCGCCCGTTCTGAGAAGGACTCCAATTATGTCCGGCACAACTTCCCTAACCGCTGGGGGCAGAAGTCCATCGCCCTTCAGGTAGTAGCCAACAACCTCGTTCAGGGGGGCGCTTACTAGCTTGCCGTTGAAGACGTGTACGGCTTTATCATCGACCTCAACTATCTTGTCCGGATAGCCCAGCCGAATCTTCATAGCGCCCCACCCCCAATTCAGGATTTGTAGAAGAGGGCTTTTAAAATTTAACGCCTCAAAAATGTTTAATAACAAGATGATTAGAAAAGCTCAGAGGCTCCGAACCTCTTCGTCTATGGACTCTTCGAGGGCCTTCTCCCACTCCTCGACGTCAAAGTCAACGAGCTCGTTTTCGAGGTCCTCTTTGAGGCTCGTAACGCGCCTCTTAAGGGCACTCTTGGTTTCTTCATCGTAAACAACGTAGTACGGGCTGCTTTTGGCAGAGTAGTACAGCATCAGCAGCACGATATTGAGCACCAGCAAGATAACAATTACTCCATAGAGGAGCGCACTTGCCATCATTTCTTGCCTCCAAACAGTGCTTTAAACACCCTCTTAATCGGGCTTTCCGGCTCGGGAGGCTGCCAGTTGATACCTGCGAGCTTTGCTGCGAGCTGCTTAATGGCTATTGCCGCCGGGCTGGTTGGGTTCTTGATAACGAGCGGAACACCGTAGGCGCTGGCGCGCTTGACCTCAGGATCTTCCGGTATCGTCATCAGGACAGGAACCTCGAGGATGGCCTCAATCTCTCCCTGGGTGAGCTCGGTCTTCTCGTTGGTGACCCTGTTGAGTATGGCTCCGAGGGGGAGTGTTCCGAGCTTCTCTGCTATGAGTTTGGTCTTGAGGGAGTCCGTAATGGCTGAAATCTCGGGGTTGGTAACGATTATGAGCTCTTTGCCGATAAGGAGGGCAGTGACCGACGTCATCTCGAGACCTGCGGGGGCGTCGATGAGAACAAAATCTGCCATCTGACCTATCTCCCTGATGAGCTGCCTGAGCCTTTCTGGCTTGGCTTTCTTTACCTTCTCCAGGCTCAGTCCACCGGGTATGACCTTTACTCCAGCGGGGCCCTCGTAAATGGCATCGTTGAGGTCTGCCTCGCCTGCGAGAACGTCGTGGAGTGTTATTGGAATGTCCTCCATGCCGAGGATGAGGCTCAGGTTCGCCATTGTAATGTCCGCGTCCAGCAGAATGACCTCCTTTCCAAACTGGGCCAGGGCCACACCCAGATTTGCAACCGTCGTTGTTTTACCAGTTCCGCCTTTTCCAGATGCAAAAACAATTGAACGGCCTTCCAAAGCTGACACCTCCAGTGCTGATCGGCATGCACAACTTTCAATAAAGAGTTTCTGTGGTTGATTCTACAATGTGCATTGTTTTGCGTTTATGAACTATGCACGCGAATACTTTTATCTTTTGTGGTTTATCTAGAGGCTTAAGAAAAAGATAGAGAAAAATATCAGTAGTTCAGTCATTCTCGGCCTTTTCCTTGGCTTCTGCTTCCAGCTTTTCCTGGACTTCCTTTTCAAGCTTTAACCGTGCCGTCTCCGCTGTGTCTGCCAGGCTCTTGAAGAGCTTGAGCATCTCCATCGGGAGCGGCAGGATTATCACGTTGCTCTTGTCGCTGGCCACATCGCTTATGGTCTGGAGCGTCCTGAGCTGGAGGGCCATCGGGTGCTGGGACACTATCTCGGCGGCGTCGCGGAGCTTCTCCGCGGCCTGGCGTTCGGCCTCTGCGAGGGTTATCCTTGCACGCCTCTCACGCTCGGCCTCCGCCTGCCTGGCCATGGCCCTCTGCATTCCGGACGGCAGCTCGACGTCCTTTATCTCCACCGTGCTGACCTTGATTCCCCACGGGTCAGTGGCCTCGTCGATTATCTTCTGGAGCTCAAGGTTGAGCTTCTCCCTCTCGCTGAGAAGCTCGTCGAGGTGCGCCTGTCCGATGACACTCCTCAGAGTCGTCTGGGCGATCTGGCTGGTTGCGACGATGTAGTTGGCGACTTGAGTGACGGCCTTGACGGGATCAATCACCCTGAAGTACACGACGGCGTTTACCTTGACCGGAACGTTGTCCTTGGTTATGGTCTCCTGGACCGGAACGTCGAGGACCCTGGTTCTCAGGTCAACGATCACTGCTTTTTCGAATATCGGGATTATGAAGAACAGTCCTGGGCCCCTTGCTCCTACGACCCTGCCCAGGCGGAATATCACTGCCCTCTCGTACTCCTTCACGATTTTGATGGCGTTTGCAATTACTACCAAAACAAACAACAAAACGATGGCCAGTACCATCGTGCCAATATCTAGGGCCATTCACACTCCCTCCTTCTTTTCTTCAACTTTTTCGACTATAAGAGTAAGCCCCCTAACTTCGACAACACGAACCCTTTCCCCGACGGGTATATTTTCACCATTGGTTTCGGCCCTCCACAGCTCGCCGCGGAGCTTAACAATGCCCTCCGGGTCGAGGTCTTCCACAACCTTCCCGATTTCTCCAACAAGCTCCTCCTTCCCTGCTTCTGGCGTTCTCCTGTGGGCACGTACCACCGCGGCCATCCCGAAGAGGAAAAAGAGGCCAAGCAGTATTGCCATGACTATTATCGCTATCCTGAGCGTTTGATAGGTTTCCCCGGTCACGAGGTATTCACCTCCTCCGCTGAAGAGCATGATTCCACCCAGTACGAACGTTATGACGCCCGCTACTGTGAACAGTCCAAATGTTGGCGTCAGCGCCTCGGCGACGAAGAATATCATTGCAAGACCGATGAGTACCAATGCCGCACTGCTGTATCCGAAGTACCCGAGACCCATGAGGCCAAGAACCAGCATTATGGCACCCATCGTCTCGGGGACGTGCCAGCCGGGAGTGAGGAAGCCGAATATTAGTCCGATAAGGCCGATGTTGAGGAGCAAATAGGCTATCGTTGGGTCGGTTATGTACTTAACGACCGTATCCCTGAAGGACGGCTCGATGTACACAACCTCCGCGCCCTTCAGGTGGAGGGTCACTTTCCCTTTCCCCGCCACGGGGACTTTTGTCTCCATCCCGTCGGCCTTCTGGAGGAGCTCATCAACGTTCGCTGCGATGACCTCGATAACGCCGTATTTCAGGGCTTCCTCAGGGGTTACGCTTCTGTCCTCCGTTATGAACTCCTCCGCGAGGGTCTCGTTCCTGCCGCTCATCCTCGCGAGCTCCCGGAGGTATGTCACGTAGAAGTTCGTTATCTTAGGTGGTGCCTCCACTATGCTCCCGTTCTGGCCGTAGCCGAGTATAGGCCTGCAGGCGCCTATGACCGTCCCGGGGGCCATGGCGATGAGGTGGGAACTCAGGGCGATGTATGTTCCCGCAGAAGCGGCCATTCCCCCCGAAGGGTAGACGTAGATTATAACTGGAACCTTGGCGCTCTGGATTCTCGTGACGATGGCCTGCATTGCGTCGCTTCGCCCGCCGGGGGTGTTGAGCTGGATTATTATAGCCTCGGCGTTGTTCCTCTCGGCTTCGCTGATGTATCTGTCGAACTGGTCAACTGTGTAACCGGTGATCATGCCGTCAATGCTGGCCACGTAAACCACGTTGCTCTTGGCATGGACGCCCGGCAGGATAAGGGCAAGTGTCATCAGAGCAACCAGGGCAATTTTCAGTCTCATCATTATCGCCTGATAATAATACCACTTAACAGTTTAAATCTTTTGCCTGTCCACCAAAAGTGATTTATATATCGGCTCTCAACTTTTTAACATGAGCCTAAAGACCCTCACCAAGCTTTACAGGGTTGCTAAAGGCGATGAAAAAGTTGAGCGGGCCTGGGAGCTCGTGAGGGAAGCGGCCAGATATTCCAACCACGAACCCTACTGGGAATTCCTCAAAAAGAGCTTTGATGTCTACGCGGAGGATATAAAGGAAGCCCTCCGTTTCCTTGAAGAAAAGGGCGAGCTCCAAATCAAACGCTCCACTGATGGCAGGAGGCTCTACGTCTCAACCCTAAAGGATATAAAGGAGAACCCCGTTAGGCTCGACCGATGGCTGGGATTGACATCAGAAAAACGGTTCACGAAATGATACGCAACGGTACCTGGAAGTTCGAGAACGGTGTTTTTTATCAGGCTTTTGAGAACGGTATTGCCGGCTACGATGGGGAGAACTTTATATTCCCTGACCCGTGGGGCAGAAGGGAAAGGAAGCTCGCAGAGGAGAAGCTGGCCGTTATCCTCGGGCTCGACACCGATTTAGACTCCTTCTACACCGAGATAAGCGACTCGCCCTTTGCGTTCCTCATCGATGAGTTCTATGGGCTGGTGGCACCCGCCTCGCCGAGCCCGTACCAGGCGCTGGTCGAGACGGTAGCCCAGCAGCAGGTTAACTTTGACTTCGCACAGAAGACCATTAGAAACCTCGTGAAGCTGGCTGGCAGGCCCGTGGGCGACCTACATGCATTTCCAGCCCCTGAGAGGATAGCGTCCCTGGGCGAAGAGGGGCTGAAAGAAGCGAGACTCGGCTACAGGGCGGACTACATAGCGTCCCTCACCAGGCTCTGCCTCGAAGGTGAGCTGAACCTCGAACTCTGGGACTGGGAAGTTGATGAGGCCATTAAGTACCTCACGAAGTTCAGGGGAGTGGGGAAGTGGACGGCAGAGCTTTTCCTCGCGTATGGCCTCAGGAAGAACGTTTATCCGGCAGGGGATCTCGGGCTTAGGAGAGGGATAGCGAAGATTTTCGGGAAGAGAGTTAAGGAAGTTAGGGAGAAAGATGTGAGGGAACTTATAGAGCCCTACGGGAAGTGGAAGGGCCTTCTGGCGTTTTACGTCACCTGCTACGACAGGAAGACCGAGATGGAGAGGAAGGGGAAATGAGCGAAGTGATGATCATTCTGGAGAGGGAGAAGTTCAGACACCTAAAAGGGCGCGACATCAACGCCCTCCTCCGCGAGAACCTCCCGAAGGTTGAGGAGACCCTCAAGGCCGAGCGCGAGGAGTTCCTCCTTGAAAAGACCGCAAAACTTGAGGAAAAACTTCGGGAGATGACGGAGCAGCTCGATGACCTGAGGGAGTTCTACGAGGGGGCCTTGAAGGACAGGGAGTTCATGATGAAGGAGCGCGATAGACTTCGGGCAGAAAACGCCGAGCTGAGGAAGAAAGTCGAAGAGAAAAAGAAAGAGCTTGAGAAAGTTCACAAATCGTGAACGATTCGTTCATGGAGCGTGAACTGGATGAAACTCATAATCAAACCCAATAGGGGTTTTGGAAAAATCGAGGTTGAAGTAACCGAGGAGCTGTGGCGCGAGATAGAGCGTCTGGGCGAGGGGTACGGTGTTTCTCCGGAGGGTATCATCGAGATGGCCCTCGCTGGGCAGTTCAGGGAACCTGAAGGCGTGCTTGAAGAGCTGGAGAGAAAAGCCGAAGAGCTGGAACGAGAAGCTTGGAGGATTGAGAAGAAGTACGCTTCCCTCCGGTACAAGGCATACGGGCTAAGCGAGGACAACAAGGTACTCGCCATTGAGCTCTCTGGCCTAATAGCGGAGAACAACCAGCTCAGGCGCTTTTTACGGCTCCCCCTCAACCGGAACCCCGAACTGAGAAAGCTTATATCCTACTACCTCCAAGGTTGAACTGCGGATGATGACAGCGAATTGCGCGGATCGGTGAAGAGCAACGCTATCTGACGCCGTCCCCGGCGGGCTGTGACGATTCCAAGACGGGCTGAGCCGCTCGCGGCTGTGACGTGCCCTATGAGCGCCGAGCCCGTCCGGGGCGTTTTTTCCGGCGCTTCTTTGGTACCAGCCTCACGGGACTGCCGCAGTCGGGGCAGGTTCCCTCTGGCGGCATCTCTGAGAAACGCTTTCCGCAGCCTATACAGACGTAGTTCCAGCGGATGACCCGCTTTATCCCGCGCTTGAGCGTTCTGAACTCTATCCCGAGGGTTTTCGCTATGTTTTGGAGGTTGTAGTCGTCGGTGAAGAGAGTCCCGTTGAGCTCATATGCGAGGGCGAGGACTTCTACATCGGCCTCGCTGAGCTCGTTAAGCTCCCCAGTTTTCCGGGCGGCCTCTTTAACGGCCTCAATGTTCTCCTGCGAAGGGACGAGAACCTTCACCTTTCCGGCACTTATCAGCCCCTCCAGGAAGAGCCTCGACTCCGGGTCTTTGACCTCATCGACGACCTTCGGCGTTGTAACTCCTTCAACATCGAGCCCCTGAATGAAGACCGCAGCATCTATGACCTGAACCTTCATGGTTCAAACTCGGAGAAACCCTTTTTTAGATTTCCGTCGAAATGATGTCGGTGGTATGGATGAAAGTTGACCTGAACTCTGACCTCGGCGAGAGCTTTGGGCGGTATAAACTCGGTCTCGATGAGGAGGTTATGGAGTACATCACGAGCGCCAACGTCGCGGCGGGCTGGCACGCCGGAGACCCGCTGGTTATGAGGAGAACCGTGAGGCTCGCGAAGGAGAAGGGCGTCGCCGTTGGCGTCCACCCCGGCTACCCCGACCTGCTCGGCTTCGGAAGGAGGTACATGAAGCTCACGCCTGAGGAAGCGAG
>DRGF01000128.1 GCA_011050175.1 Thermococcus sp.
CTACGAGAGCTCCCACAAGAACTACGATTTGGCCATTCCTTTCATCGAGCGCGGTTATTCGCTGTTAAGGAAGAACGGTGAGCTCGGCTTCATCGTCACCAAGAAGTGGATGAAGGCCGACTATGGCGAGAAGCTCAGGGAGATTCTTTCGAGGGAGAGAGCTGTCAGGTTAATCATTGACTTCGGCGATGAGCAGGTGTTTAAGGGCGCAACGACCTACACGATGATACTCGTGCTGAGGAAGGCGAAAAACGAGAAGTTCACCTATGCAAAGGTCGAGGAGCTCAAGGAAAGCATTGAACAGCTGAGGGCAGTCCACGAGCCAGAGCGGTGGAGGGAAGAGCGGATAAGCGTCCTCGAAGTTCCTGAGGAGGAGCTTTCAGAAAAGCCCTGGGTCTTCCTGACGGAGGGGGAAAGGGAGATTGTAAAGAAGGTTTATGAGGGGAACGTGAGGCTGATAGATTTAACTTCTAGCATCTTCCAAGGACTAGCTACAAGCGCCGACAAAGTATACCATCTTATTTACCAAGGCGAGGATGAAAAATACTTTATAGTTTTATCAAATTCTACTGGAAAAGCTTATCGCATTGAGAAGGATCTTCTTAAACCTTTGGCATCTGGTGAGAATGTAAAGGCGTTTATTGTTGTTCCATCCGACAAACTACTCTTATTCCCCTACGAACCAGATGATGATGGAATATACCACTTAATCCCGGAGGATACATTCAAACAAAAATACCCCAACGCATGGAAGTATCTACTAGAAAATAGAGAAATCCTAGAAAACCGCGAAAGAGGCAAGATGAAGGATAGATCCGATTGGTACGGGTATATATATCCAAAAAATCTCGAAAAACACGTTATGGAGAAAATGCTTGTTCCCAGGTTAGTTAGCGACCTAAGAATAGCTTATGACCAAGAAGGCAAATACTACGTGGACAATGTAGATGTTAATGGAATAATACTCAAAGACAGGGAGCTATATCCATTAGTCTTAGGTCTCCTCAACAGCTCCCTCCTCAACTACATATTCAAACAGAACAGCGTTGAGTTCGCCAGCGGGTATTATTCCGCCAACAAGCAGTTCATCAAAGACCTCCCAATCAAGCTCCCCCAGACCGATGAAGAGAAAGCCCTCGCCGAGGAAATAGAGGTCACCGTCGAGGAAATCCTTGACCTCCTCAAAAAGCACTACCTCGTCAAGTCCCTCTGGGAGGAGTGGAGCGAAAAGCTCGGGAACAAAAAGCTAACCCTCAGAAAGCTCATTGAGAAGTGGGAAAAAGGGGTTGGACGGCTCCCGCAGGAAAAGCTCTTTTTCACCAACGTCAGGATAATCTCGGACGAGGAGACCGAATACGACGGCTTTGAGCCTGAGCTGAAGGACGGAACCTTGAGGCTCCTCGGAAGGGTGGGGGACATACTCACCCCCGTCCTCGAACTCGAAGGGAAAGAGGAGCTCCTTGAGCACGTCTATTTATCGATACTGTCCCTGCTGGAGTCAAGGAGAAAGTCAAAAACTCTCGGAGACATTCTAAGCAAGACCACAGTCCCGACGATCGACGGAAGTCCGGCCGAGACGGAGAGAATAACGGCCATCGTGAAAGAAAAGGCCAACGCCAAGCACCTAACCTCCTTCCTCGGCCTCGTGCGGGAGAACGAGGCCTACCTGGACGCCCTGGTTTTCAGGCTCTACGGACTGAGTGCCGAAGACGCGAGGATTGTCCTCGAAAGCCTTGGCAAGAGCCAAGACTACATAGACTCCGTGATCGAGCACCTCTGACAGACATTTTTCATTTTGAATCCTGCTGTGGATTCTTTTTGTTATCCATGCTTTTTCTTTAATGGCCCCCAGCTCCGTTTTGTCCGCTCCATGATGTGACAGTGAAAATTCTTAAATAGCATTTCGATGGAAATCTTAACGGTGTTACCTATGGATGTGCTGGAACTCCTCGCGGAGCTGGTTAGTTTTGACACGACCAACGACCCCGCAAGGGGCATCAGGCCGCCGAAGGAGTGCCCCCTGTTCATCAAGGACACCCTTGAGTCGTGGGGCATCGAGAGCGAACTGATAGAAAAAGACGGCTACTACGCGGTTTACGGGGAGATAGGCAAGGGGAAGCCGCGGCTCCTCTTCATGGCCCACTTCGATGTCGTCCCCGTCAACAGGGAAGAGTGGGAAACCGACCCGTTCAAGCTGACCGTCAGGGGCGACAGGGCGTACGGCAGGGGGAGCGCCGACGACAAGGGCAACGTCGCCTCAATAATGCTCGCCCTGAAGGAACTTTCGAAAGAGAAGCTCGACGGAAAGGTTCTCTTCGCCTTCACAGGGGACGAGGAGATCGGAGGGGCAATGGCGATGCACATAGCGGAGCGGCTCAATGCCGAGGGGAATCTGCCGGAGTACATGATAAACGCCGACGGCATAGGTATGAAGCCCATAATCCGGAGGCGGAAGGGGTTTGGCGTCAGAATCTCCCTTCCGGAGGAAAAAATCTCCGTCCGCGGAACCCTCAAAGAAAAGACGTTTAAAATAAACACGCCAGTCGTCGAGACGAGACACGCGGCGTATTTTCTCCCTGGAGTGGACATGCACCCGGTGATAGCTGCCTCACACTTCCTGAGGACCAGCGGGGCCTTTGCAGTCTCGCTCAAGGGCAGGTTCATCAAGGGAAACGTTGTCCCCAGTGAGGTTACACTCAGGTACGTCGAGCCCGGCGATGGGGAAGAAGTTGAAGCAGATATGGGGCTCACGAGGCTCTTGAGGGCTGTAGTGCCCCTCGTGAGGGCCCCTGTAAGAACTGAAAACTACAGCGACTACGGGGTCTCCATCACCCCAAACCTGTATTCCTTCGAAAACGGGCGACATGTCTTGCGGCTCGACGTGAGGGCGATGAGCCATTCTGGGGATGCAATAGAGAGCGCGGTCAGAGAGGTCATCGAGTTCAACGTTCCGGAGGCCGAGGTGGAGGTTCGCTCAAACGAAATGGCCGGCTACCTCTTCACCCACCCGGAGGAGCGCATAGTCCGGGAGATGCTGGGTACTCTTGAGATGTTTGGAATACGAACAGAGCCTGTCGAAGGGCCGGGAGCGGCCGACTCAAGGTTCTTCACGCCGTACGGTGTGAAGGCGATCGACTTTGGGCCCAGCGGTGGGAACATTCACGGCCCCAACGAATACGTGGAGCTGCCTTCCCTGAAAATTCTGCCCAGAGTCTACAGGGAGGTCGCTTTAAGGCTCGTCCGGGGGCTTTGAGCACGGGGTGGCTGTTTTTTATTTATTCCGTCTAATGCTGGGACAAGGTGGCGGTGGGGAGAGGTTTCCCCAATTTTGGTACAAGGCATAACACTTAAATATAAGCTCCTCCTTGCTCCGTTAAGGGAAATCCAATGAAGAAGTTTCCGGCTTATCTCGCTTCTTGGGACGACATAGAAAGGTGGGCAAAGGAAGGCGCTTGGAAGATCCTCGAAGAGAGCTGGAGGCCTGACGTTGTTGTCGGGCTGGCAAGAGGAGGCTGGGTTGCAGCGAGGCTCTACTGCGACTACCTCGGCGTCAAAGACCTGGTCAGTCTGAAGGTCGAACACTGGGGAGTTACGGCCACACCGGACGGAAAGGCAAAGCTCAGGTACGGCACCAGCTATGACCTGAGCGGCAAGAAGGTTCTCATCGTCGATGATATCAGCGACACGGGTGAGAGCCTGACGCTCGCCAAGAACTACGTGGAGAGCCAAAACCCGGCGGAGGTAAGGGTCGCCACGCTCCTCACCATCAGGGGTTCGCGCTTCAAGCCCGACTACTACGGTGAGGAGATCGACTGGGCATGGATAGTCTTCCCGTGGAACTTCGTGGAGGACATGATAAACCTCGTGGGCAACCTCTTCGAGGAGAAGGAAGCCCTCACCACCGATGAGATACTTGGGCTGTTCAAGGAGCTCCACGGAATGGAAGTGCCCAAGGGCAAGCTTGAGGAAGCCCTCAGGATGGCTGAGCGCAGGAAGGTTTTTAAATTCCGCGAGGGAGCCTGGCGCAAAGCCTGAGGGTGTGGTAGCTTGGACAGGGAAAGGAAAGTTCAGGAGATCAGGAACCACAGCGTCTACGCCAGGGAAATCTATGAAATGCACAGCGAGAGCATAGACGAGGTGCTCGAGAACTACGACGGCCTCAAGGAGGACTACCTCAACGACCACTCCCGGGCGAGGATCGTGAGGATCGTCTTCAACGAGGACAACGGCCTCCCACTGGCGATAGAGTTCAACAGGAAGGACGACAGCTTCAAGGGTTTCACCATTGCCATCGGCAAGCCCCACATCAAGAGCAACGGAAATGGAAAGGAAAAAGGGAACACGGAAGAGGCGAGCAGCTGAACGCAAAATTCCTCTCTATTCTTTTCCATTGAAAATTTCGGAGCTGGTGGGATAATAATAAACTTGATGCAAGACAGCTCCTTATTCTATACGATGCAGTGGCTCAATGTGCCCAAATTTCCGACAACGTTTAAAGGCGTCAGTAGAGTTTAGTTAGGGTGACCGAAAATGAGGGTCGGAACTCTATTCATAGCACTGCTTTTAATCGGGTCACTCATTCCGTTCACAAGTGCGGCCGAGGAGAAGCCCTTAGTGGTTGCCAGTATAGCGCCAATTGCCTCGATAGTAGCGGACGCTTTCGGCGATTCAGTAGAGGTAGTGTATCTAATTCCCCCCGGCGCAGACCCGCACGAGTACCAGCTGACCGCGAGCCAGATTGAGATCCTGAGAAGAGCGGACGTCATAGTGACCACCGGCGGCCATCTGCCCCTGGAGAAGAAGATAGTCAAACTGAAGGAAGAGGGTACGATAACCGGGGAGGTACTTGTCATAGACGACTACAGGCGCGAGGGCTTCCGCTACCTGCCCGAGCGCTGGTACAACGGCAAGGACAACCCCCACGGCGTCTGGCTTGACCCGACCAACGCCCTGGCCATAGCTTCCGCCACCGAGAAGGCGCTCGAAAGGGCCGACCCAGTAAGGGCAGGGCTTTACAGTGAGCGGTACAGAGACTTTGAGAGCAGGGTTAGAACGATAGTTGAGGCGTACCGGGCGCTGGTTGAGGAGAATAAAACCGCGGTCATTCAGATGCCCTCAAACCAGTACGCCATTGAGTGGCTCGGGATAAGGGCGGCTGCCTCCATAAAGCCCGAGGAAGAGGTTCCCGCCATAGGCATCGATGAACTAATCGAAACCGCAGAAGGAGCAGACCTCGTGGTTTACGCCCTCGACAGTCCCGACCAGATGAAGGACGCGGCGAGGGAGCTGGCGGCAAAGAGCGGGAAGCCCCTGGCCGGAATAACGGTTTTCTGGAGCGAGAGGCCCTACACGGAAGTTCTAATAGAGAACAGCGCCGCGGTGATTAAGGCCCTCGGTGGGGAGTCCGGAGAAGTCCTGCAGGTCAGGAGGGACGATGTTGGGAGCTACGTGGCGCTTTCCCTCATTGCCGGCATCGTGCTTGGGGTCGCCATTGGAGCCATACTCAAGAAATGACTCCTCTTCTTTTCCCTTTAACAGGGGAAGATAAAAAGCAGAGAAAAGAAACTTCACTCCCTCTTGTAGGGCTTTCCGTCCGCCTTCGGCGGCCTTGCCTTGCCGATGATGCCCGCCACGATAACGAGGGTCATTATGTAGGGCAGCATCAGGATGAACTGCCCTGGAATTATGTGCTTCGGGGCGAGCCACGCGGCAAGGGCGTCGAAGAATCCAAAGAGCCAGCCGCCGATGAGGGAGACTAGTGGGTTCCAGCCGCTGAAGACCATGTTTGCGAGGGCAATGAAACCCCTGCCTCCCGACATCGTCTTGTGCACGAGGCCGAGCCAGTCAACGCTCATGAAGGCGCCGCCGAGGCCGGCCAGGGCGTGTCCATAGACCGCTGACCAGAACCTGTACTTCTCGACGTTTATACCCAGGGCATCGGCCGCCTCCGGGTTTTCACCGACAGACCTAACGCGGAGGCCGAGCGGGGTCTTGAAGAGAACCCACCACGTTACGAGGGCTATTGCCATGGTCACGAAGACCATCGGGCTTAGGTCACCGTAGGCCGTCTGCAGGTGCCACATCTGGGCGTCCTGCGGGAGCTGGTGCTGGCCCGCGGTTCCCCAGTAGGCGAGGATACCGAAGGGGACGACACCCATGGCAAGGAGGTTGATACCTATGCCCGGGATAACGTGGTCTCCCTTGAGGTAGACGGTGAGGGCTCCGTGCAGCATTCCGAGGAGTATTCCAACGAGCATGCCGCCAAGCAGTCCCACCACCGCACTGCCGGCCAGCTCGGCGAATATTGCGCCGAAGAATGCGCTCATCAGGAGCACACCCTCGTAGCCGATGCTGACCACACCGGCGCGCTCGCTCCAGGCGGCACCAACGCTCGTGAGCACTATGGGCACCATGGCCATCAGGGAGGTTATCAGGATGGAGATAACGGATCCAGCGTCCATCAGGCAGCCCCCCTGCGGAGTGCTTTCTTAACCAGGTCGTACAGGCTGGGGATGGCGACGGTTATGACGATGATTCCCTGAATGACTTTAATTATCTCCAGCGGGACCTGCGCTCTAACCTGCATCAGGGCGGTTCCAGCGCGGAGCATTCCGAAGAATATTGCCGATAGAATTATGCCCAGCGGGTGGTTCCTTCCGACGAGGGCAACGCCTATTCCGTCGAAACCGAAGCCGTAGATGTTCGCACCACCCTGGCTAATGGCGTATCCGGGTCCCTCGCCCATAATCTTCATGGCACCGCCGAGGCCGCTGAGGAGACCACCAATGAGGAAGGACAGCATAACCGCCATCTTGGGGTTCATTCCAGCGTAGCGTGCGGCTTTCTGGTTCATCCCACTGGCACGCATTCCGAATCCCGTCGTGGTGTGCCAAAGCAGGAAGTACGTGAGCACTGCGGCGACGATTGCGATAACTATCGCGATCGAAAGTCCGTAGCCAATCTCAGGAAGCCTGGCATCAACCGGTATCCTGATGGTTTTGTTGGGGTCGTTGGGGTTGGCGTAGGGGCCTATGATGAGCCAGAGGACGAAGAACCAGCCGATCCAGTTGAGCATGATTGTAGAGATGACCTCGTGGACGCCGCGGTAGACCTTGAGTACCGCCGGGGGAAGGGCCCAGAGGGCACCGAAGAGCATACCCATGACGAGGCCGAAGACCATGTTGTCCCAGATGTTGGTGAATATGACAGCGGCTATTGCACCGAAGTAGAAGGAGCTCTCCGCACCGATGTTGAATATTCCAGTCCTCGTGCCTATTGCGAAGGTGAGGGCCGTGAGCATTATCGGTGTCGCGTACTTGAGCGTGGACGCTATTCCGTAGGTAGAGCCAAGGGCACCGTGGAATAGCCAGTAGTAGGCTTCAAAGGGGTTGTAGCCGAAGGCAATGAGGACGATTGCACCAATGATGAAGCCCACGAGTATGGCTATGAGGCTCTCAACGAAGGGGCGGAGGTTTATTGACTTCAGGAGCTCACTTCCTGATCTCTTCATAGCGGATACCTCCCATCATCATTCCTATCTCCTCTGTACTCACTTCTTCGGGCTTCACAACGCCCATGAACTCACCCTCGTAGATGATTCCCATTCTGTCGCTGAGCTGGATGACCTCATCAAGGTCGGCAGATACCAGAAGGACGGCCTTGCCCTCGTTTCTGAGCTTGACGAGGTAGTTCCTTATGTACTCCGTGGAGGCGACGTCCACACCGCGGGTCGGCTGGGCCGCAATGATGAAGACGGGCTCTTTGCTAACCTCCCTTGCAACAATGAGCTTCTGCTGGTTTCCACCGCTGAGTGCCTTGACCGGCGCCTCGGTGCCCGGCGCGGATATGTCGAACTGCTCAATGAGCGACCTGGCGTGTTCCCTGGCCTTGTTCCAGTTGATAACTCCCTTGACGTATTGGAAGTCGGGGCGCCAGTGGAGACCGAGGAGGGAGTTTTCCGTCACGGTCATGTCCAGAATGAGTCCCATGTGGGTTCTGTCTTCAGGAACGTGAGCCATTCCAAGGTCGTAGAGCTCCCTCGGCCCCTTGCCCGTGATGTCCTTGCCCTGAAGGTAGATCTTGCCCTCTTCCACCTTCCTGAGGCCCGAAATTGCCTCGATCAGTTCGGTCTGGCCATTGCCCTCGACGCCCGCTATTCCAAATATCTCTCCAGCACGGACATCGAACGAGAGGCCGTTGACGGCAACCTCGCCGCGGTCGCCCCTCACCTTGAGGTTCTCGACGCGCAGAATCGGCTCACCGGGCTCCTTCGGCGGCTTCTCTATCCTCAAGACGACGTCCCTGCCGACCATCATCCTGGCAAGGAGCTGGGGTGTTGCCTCGCTCGTGTTAACAGTTCCCACAACCTCCCCCTTTCTGATGACGGTGACGCGGTCGGTGAGGTCCATGACCTCGTTGAGCTTGTGGCTGATGAAGATAATGGTCTTGCCCTCTTCCTTGAGCTGCCTCAGAACGCGGAAGAGCTCCTCCACCTCTACCGGTGTGAGAACCGCCGTGGGCTCATCAAGGATGAGGACATCAACGTCGCGGTAGAGCATCTTCAGGATTTCTATCCTCTGCTGGACGCCAACTGGGAGGTCCTCAACGGGAGTTTCCAGCGGCACTTTGAAGTTCAGGTCGTCCATGAGCTTCTGGAGCCTTTCCTTTGCCTTGTCAACGTCTATCTTTGAAAAGAGCCCGTGGCCTTCCATTCCGAGGATTATGTTGTGGAGGGCATCAAAAACTTCAACGAGTGTGAAATGTTGGTGAACCATACCGATGCCTTGGGCGATGGCATCGGAGGGGCTCTTAAATTGGACTTCCTTACCCCTGATGAGAATCTTACCCGACGTGGGGTGGAGCATCCCAAAGAGGGTCTTCATAAGGGTGGTTTTTCCAGCACCATTCTCACCGAGGAGACCCAAAATCTCGCCTTCATAAACGGTAAGATCAACACCTTTGAGAGCCTTCGTGCCATCAGGATACACCTTGACAATTCCCTTCATCTCGATTATTGGTGTTCTCTCCATTGCCGCACCTCCTTAAAAGTTAGAGAAAAGGAAACTAAAAGGTCACTCAGCGAGTTCCATCATTTCCTGCCAGGTCTGGGCGGCGCGAACCTCTTCCATGCTTTCCTTGTCCATCGGAGCCGGAACCTTGATGTTGCCGCTCTCGATCTGAGCCTTAAGCTCGTCGAGGGCACCCCAGACCCAGTCCGGGATCTGCTTCCTGGTGTTCTCGAGGTACTGCCTCAGTTCGTCCCTGCTGCTGAGGCCGAGGTCCTCGAGCTTCTGCTGCTGGGTGTTCTCCGGAAGGGAGTCAAACATGGTCATGACGTCGTCAACGGTGCTTATTCCAACACCGTCCTCCTTGAGACCGAGCTCAACTACTCCGCCCTTGAAGGTACCCTCAACGGCATCTTTGACCGCGGTGTAAACACCGACGTCAACGCGCTTTGTCATGCTGGCTATGATAACACCCGGCTTGATCCAGTCCTGCGGTGAGTCAACACCGATGGCGAACGGCGGACCCATCGTCTTGCCCTGGGAGTCGAGGACGTCCTTAACCGCGTCAAAGACACCGAGTCCGGTTCCGCCGGCGACCTGGTAGATAATCCAGGCACCCTGCTGGAGCTGGGCCTGAGCGGCGGCCTTACCCTTGGCGGCATCGTTGAACGAACCGGTGTACTGGTAGAGAACGTCTATGTTGACGTCCTTACCCTCTTTCTGCTTGTAGTAGTCCTCGGCCCACTTAACACCGAAGCGGTATCCTGCCTCAAACTTATACAGGGGCGGTATTTCCATTCCGAGAACGATACCGACCTTGTCCTTGCCGTCGTTGGCCGCTATAAGGCCAGCGAGTGCACCGGCAAGGGCTGAACCCTCGTTCTCCTTGAAGAGTATCATCATGACGTTGTCCGGCATCTCCGGGTCAAATCCATCGATGATAGCGAACTTCTGGTCGGGGTACTCACCAGCGACCTGCTTAACGGCGTCGGTCATCATGAACCCGACGGCCACAATGACGAGGTACTTCTTCTCGGCGGCGAGAGTCCTCAGGTTCTGGACGTAGTCGTCCTCGCTGTTGCTCTGAACCTCAACCAGCTC
>DRGF01000023.1 GCA_011050175.1 Thermococcus sp.
GAGCTCTTCCCGCTCAACGCCTGGGCACCTGACGCATACCAGGCCGCACCGCACCCGATAACGGCAATGTTCTCCGCCTTTGTGGTCAAGGCCGGCCTCTATGCGATGGCGAGGCTGCTCTACCTCATGCAGGCCGTCGAGAGCTGGGGCTCAGTCCTAAAGCTCCTCGTCGTGATGGCGACTCTGACGGTAATCGTTGCGGAGCTCGCCGCGCTCAGGCAGAAGAACGTCAAGAGGATGATAGCCTACTCCAGTATCGGCCAGATAGGACTCATGGCACTCGCATTTGCCCTTGGAACCCAGAGCGGCGTTGATGCCGGTGTCTTCCACATGGTCAACCACGCCATAGTCAAGGCCCTCCTGTTCCTCGCCGTCGGCTACGTGGCGATAACCCTCGGCGGAACTGAGATGGAGAGGTTCCAGGGCCTTGGAAAGAGGATGCCCCTGACGGCGTTTGCAATAACCGTTGGAGCAGTGGCCACCGTTGGAATACCGCTCTTCAACGTCTTCTGGAGCAAGCTCAGGATAATTATTGCAACTCTGGACGTTGGCTACACCTGGGCTGCAGTGCTCGTGCTTTCAGCGAGCGTCGTGGAGGCGGTCTATTACTTCAGGCTGCTCCACACCATATGGTTCACCGGTGAAGGCGAAAAGGTCAGCGAGAGCATGGTCATAGGCCTCGTGATGCTCTTCCTCGCGGCCCTTGTGGTAGTCATAGGCGTTTACCCCGACTACGCCTGGAGCATCGCCCAAAAGGCCGGGGAGGACATCTTCAACGTGGCCCAGTACGTTAAGAACGTTCCACTGATGGGGGTGGGAGCATGATTAACGAGCTCATGATTATCATTTTCGCGCCCCTCATTGCCGGCGTTATAGCCTGGGCGCTCGACATAAAAGGAGTCAGGGAAGCGATAGGCGTAATCGGCGCAGCGGTACCGCTCGCTTACCTTGTCAAGCTCTATCCGACCGTTATGGGTGGAGAGCTCATCCAGTACAACGTAACGTTTGCAGGCTTTACCTTCAACTTCACCCTTGCACCAATGGGCATGATATTCGCCATGATCGCAGGAGTCGTCGGCCTGGCAGCGGTGCTCGGCATAGTCTCAACGGCTAGGAGCAGCTACGAGTGGCTCTTTGCCCTGATGAGCCTCACGGGTGTCTTCGGAATATTCCTGTCCTATGACCTGCTGGGGTTCTTCATCTTCTGGGAAATCATGACCTTCGGAAGCTTCATGATGGTGCTTAAGTACAACAGGAAGGCCTCACTCAAGTACTTCGTGCTCAGCGTTATCGGAGCCTACGCAATGCTCGTGGCGATAGGCATAATCTACGCCAAAGTCGGCTCCTTCAGCTTCGTAGAAGTTTACAGGGCGTTCTCACAGGACGCCGCCCTTGGAATGGTCGGAGGAGCCACAGTGTTCAGCAGGAGCGAAATCGCCCTTATCTTCGGCCTCTTCCTGGTTGCCTTCGGAGTTAAGGCGGGCACCTTCCCGCTCCACGTGTGGGCGCCCGATGCTTACACCGAGACCAACCAGAGCTACACCGCGATGTTCAGCGGCGTCCTCAGCAAGACCGGTGTCTATGGGTTCATCCTCATCTACATGCTGATGGGATACAGGCTCATGGCAGAGTTCGGAGCCTTCAGGAGCGCCCCCGCGTTTGGCTACATAATAGCCTTCCTGGGAGGCCTTACTATAATCGTCGGCGGTCTCCTCGCGGCCCTCCAGGAGGACATCAGGAAGCTCTTCGCCTACTCCAGTATAAGCCAGATAGGCTACATACTCGTGGGCATAGGCGTCGGAACTGCCCTGAGCATCGAGGCGGCCATCTTCCACGCCATAAGCCACGCCCTCTTCAAGGGGCTGTTCTTCCTCATAGTTGCCACGATAGTCTACAGGACAGGCAAGACGACCTTCGCGGACATGGGAGGTCTCGCTGAGAAGATGCCCTTCACCTTCGCGATGGCCTTCGTGGCGATCCTTAGCTTAGCAGGAATCCCTCCGCTCGTTGGCTTTGCCAGCAAGTGGGTGCTCTTTGAGGCCGTCATAAGCCAGAACCTCCCGATACTCGGAGGCATGGTGTTCTTTGGAAGCGCCATAGGTTTCGTCTACCTCATCAGGTTCACCTACGCAGTCTGGTTCGGACAGAGGCCGACCGACCTCGACGACACTAAGGACGCCCCGCTCCCGCTCGCGATAGGCATGGCGATCCTAGCATTGCTCAACGTGGTCTTCGGTGTCGCTCCGGGCCTCGTCGCCAGGGAGCTTAACAAGGTAATAGGCGAGGAAGCTATCACCGGAACCATATGGGAGCTGAACCTCGGCTTCGGAAGGTACAACGCCCTCGCGATACTCATATACCTCATAGTGGGCATTGTCATCGCGGGAATAATCTACTTCCTGGGCGCAAAGGTCAGGAAAGTGCCCGTCACGGACACCTACCAGTCAGGTAACCCGGTCACCATGGAGTACAACCTCACCATCAGGAGGAACTTCTTCCTCCCGCTCAAGGAGGCCCTCGCCTTCTGGCTCAGGATTAGCTTCGACAAGCTCTACCGCGACATCGGCTCTTGGGTTGAGGACCTGGCCGAGGTCCTCAGGAACTACGTCTACAACGGAAACGCCCAGAGCTACGCCTGGTACCTGGCCATAGTCCTCGTAATCCTTGCAATATGGGGGGTGTGAAAAATGATGGAGACGGCGCTCAAAGCTCTCTTTATATTACTTTATGCAACCTTCGTCGGATTCATGTTCATGGGAATAATTAGGATAGTGACGGCAAGGATACACCGCAGAGTCGGTCCACCGATATACCAGCCAATCCTCGATACCATCAAGCTCCTCTCCAAGAAGAGCAACATAACGCACGGCGTCATATACGACTTCGGAGTCCTCTATGCGTTAGGAGCCACGATCCTAGCGATAATGTTCATCCCGCTCGGCAACATCGGTGTGCTCAGGGCCTACGGTGACCTCATCCTCATCACCTTCCTCCTTGAGATACCGATGCTCGGTATAATGTTCGCTGCCATGAGCTCAGGAAACCCCTACGCGGGCATAGGTGCCCAGCGTGCACTCCTCACAATGCTCGCCATACAGGTTCCGCTCGGCTTTGCCATAGTGGCTCTGGCCGAGTTCTACGGGACCTTTAGCACCTACGAGATAGTCATGGCCCAGCAGGTCAGCGGATGGAGCATAGCCCACCTCCCGCTCCTGCTCGCTGCCATAGCCTACGACCTCGTCCTCCAGGCAATGTTCGGTAAGGAGCCCTTCGACATCATGATAGCACCGGGTGAGATATCCCTCGGTCCGATGGTCGAGTTCGGCGGCAAGCACATGGGAATACTTCAGATACAGCACGCCATAGCCCTCTTCGCGGAGACCCTGTTCTTCAGCAACATCTTCCTTGGGGGCGCAGTTGTTACGACCTTCGCAAGCCCGGTACTCAACACCATAGCAAGCCTCGCAATACTCCTCGTCAAGCAGATTGCCGTGCTCCTCGTGGCCACGTTCATGGGCGCAATATTCCCGAGGTTCACCATAGACCAGGCGGCAAAGTTCTACTGGAAGTGGCCGACCATAATAGCCGCACTTGGAGCGATACTTGCAAGTCTGTGAGGTGATGCAAAATGGTCGACTGGAGGCTATTTGACCCATTATTTGAATACGCGAGAAAGAGGAGCATGTGGATTGTTTCGTTCTGTACCGGGTGCGGCGGTATAGAGATGCCGCCGCTGGCAACCTCCCGGTACGACTTCGAGCGCTTTGGTGTAATGCCCAACCCATCACCGAGGATGGCAGACCTCTTCCTCATCACAGGTTACGTCACGCCAAAGACGCTCAAGAGGATAATCATAACCTACGAGATGCAGCCCGACCCGAAGTACGTCCTTGCCCACGGCTCCTGCCCGCTCAACGGTGGAATCTACTGGGACGGCTACAACGCCATCAAGCACCTCGACAAGTACATCCCGGTTGACGTTGCCATAGCCGGCTGTATGCCGAGGCCCGAGGCTGTCATGGACGGAATACAGAAGATGATGGAGCTCATAGAGACGGGCGAGGCCGATGGATGGAAGAGGTACAAGGAGAACTACGAGTGGTACAGGAAGAACCAGGACGAGCTGTTCGGAGAGGGATGGCGCGAGAAGACGGCGAGAAGGTGGATACCCTGGCTGATGGACAAGAAGAAGGAAGTGAAGGAGGAGTGAGCATGGCGGAAGAAGTTAAAGCAACCTGGCCGAAGGGAGAGGAAATCGTTAGCGCACTGCTTGAGAAGGCCCCCTACGCCGAGGGAAGCGTGAGAAGGGAGAGGAGGCTGGAGTTCAAGGTCCCGGCCGACAGGATAGTTGACTTCCTCCGCACCGCAAAGGCCAGCGGATTCGAACTGCTGCTCCAGATCACCGCCGTTGACTGGCCCAATGAGGGTGAAATAGAGCTCGTCTATCAGCTCTTTAGCATAAGCCACGGCACCCATGCGATGGCCAAGACGAGGGTTCCGAGGGACGATGCAAGGATTTCCAGCGTCATGGACATTTATCCCGTTGCCGAGACCTACGAGAGGGACGCCCACGAGTTCTACAAGGTCGTCTTTGAGGGCAACCCGAAGCTTGAGATGCCCTGGATACTCGAGGACGAGGACAGGGAAGCAGGCGTTTCCCACAGGAAGGACTTCGACATGCTCGGCTACGTGAAGAAGAAGTACAAGATCCTCGACAGGTTTGATGAGGATAAGGAGAACTACGTGATCTGAGGTGATGATAATGGTCTCACAGCAGGAATTGATTAGAGAAGCGAGAGAAAACGGAATGGAGCTCTTACCCCTCGAAAAGGACACCTACGAGTTGTTCTTCGGTCCGCAGCACATGGCTACCGAGAACTACAGCCTAATCCTCAAAATGGACGGTCACAGGGTCGTCAAGGCCATAGCCAACGTCGGCTTCCTCCACCGTGGTTTCGAGAAGCTCGCGGAGTACAGGCCGTGGCACACCAACATAGCCCTCCTCCTCAGAATATGTGTTCCCGAGCCCGACGTTCCCGAGGCAATTTATTCGATGGCAGTCGACGAGATAATGGGGTGGGAAGTCCCTGATAGGGCCCAGTGGATAAGGACGACCGTCCTCGAGATGGCGAGGGTCTCAGCGTACCTGTTCTGGATAATGGGTCTCAGCTTCAAGCTCGGTGTTTACACCGCCGGCCAGTGGGCGGCGGCTTACAGAGAGAGGCTCATGGCCCTCTTCGAGCAGCTCACGGGTGGAAGGGTCTACCACATATACACCATCCCCGGAGGAGTGAGAAGGGACATCCCGGGCGACCGCTGGCTGAGAGAGCTTAAGGATACTGTCGAGTACATAAAGGCCAAGCTCAAGGACTTCGACAACCTCCTCTTCGAGAACTACATCGCCCACAGGAGGCTTGAGGGTATAGGTGTCATGGACAAGAAGTTCGCGCTTGCGGAGGGCGTCACCGGACCGAACCTCCGCGCCACGGGAGTTGCCTACGACGTCAGGAGGGCTGACCCTTACCTGCTTTACCCGGAGCTTGACTTCGAAGTCCCCGTCCTGAAGGAGGGCGACGCGCTCGCGAGGGCAATGATAAGGCGCTTTGAGCTTGAGCAGGATCTCTACATCCTCGAGCAGCTCCTTGAGATGGGACCGCCGAGCGGCCCATACAAGGTCCAGGACCCGAGGCTCAAGAACCTCCCGAGGCTCAAGGTTCCGGCGGGAGATGCCTTCGCCCACGTCGAGGCCACCAAGGGAGACTTCGGCGCCTACGTTGTCAGCGACGGAAAGAACAAGCCGTACAGGGTTCAGATCAGAGGGCCGAGCATATCCCACGGTGTTAGGGTTATAGAGCAGCTCCTCGTCGGTGCGAGGCTCGCCGATGTGCCCGTCATACTGATGAGTCTTGACAACTGCCCACCCGACATTGACAGGTGATGAAAATGGAGGAGATTACCTTTAAGGTCGCACCCGAGAGCAAGGTCAAGAAGAAGCCCTCTTTCCTCAAGCCCTGGCTGAGCCTCAAGTACCTCTTCAAGAAACCGGTCACGATCAAGATACCGTACGAGAGCATCGAGCCTGCAGAGGGCTACCGCGGGTTCCACACCCTTGACTGGAACAAGTGTGTCGGCTGTAACTTCTGCGGCCAGATATGCCCCGCCAGAGCTATCGAGATGACCTGGATAGAAGTGGACGGCAAGATGGAGAAGAGGCCGCACCCGAAGATAGACTACGGACGCTGTACGTTCTGCCAGTTCTGTGTGGAGGTGTGCCCGCCCGGAGCACTGGGCTTCGTGGAGAGCTACATGCTCACCACAGAGTGGAATGAAGAGGAGCTCCAGCTCTTTGACTGGGTTCCAATCCACCCGGACAAGTTCAAGGAAATCCAGGAGACCTACCGCGACTGGAGGTTCCCGGTGGAGAAGATAAAGTTCGACAAGGAAACGAAAGAGGTCACCTACTACCTCAGGAACGGCGAGGAGTTTAAGTTCAAGATACTCGGCTACGGCATCAGGCCGCCCAAGCCGCCTGCGAAGCCAACGGTGAAGGCCGAAGAAAAGGCCCAGGCCAAGCCGGAAGAGAAGACTCAAACGAAGAAACCTGAGCTCGATGCGGAATCAGAGAAAGCCGATTAAAAGCCCTCCGGTGAGTGATGTTCTATTCTTTTTCACTTTTCTGTCGTGCAATCGCAATCTTTTAAAGTATTAAGTTCACACCACTTTTTGGGGTGATGTATGTGGGGGTGGATATCAGAAGTGAAAGAACCCTGGGATTGATAGGCTCGGTTCTCACCCTTGTCGGAGGTTTTGTGGGTGTCATACCCTACGTGAGGGTTTTCATGGGGGCATTGTCCCTGGTGGGCTGGGTTCTGGTTTTGGTTGCTCTGAACGGGATAGGCAACAAATTGGGCGATGACAGGCCCTTCAAGTACTACCTGTACTCTTTCTTAGTGGCGTTTGTGGGTGTGATAGTAGCAGTGATATTCATTGTGGTGGGCGCGGTTTCCATATCCAGTGCAAGCATGGCGGACATGAGCCCGTTTGAACATCCCTGGAGTACTTTTGGGGTCGGCGTGTTGATATTTGGTTTTATCCTGTTCATCGCGGTCCTTATACTGGGGGTATACTTTGAGAAGCAGGCATGGGAAGCTATGTACGAGCTGACGGGGGTCAAAGAGTTTCATGAAACTGCAAAGTGGCTCTGGTGGGGTGCTCTGACGGCCATAATACTCGTAGGCCTGCTGCTGTTGCTCATTGCGTCGATATACCAGATCATCGCATTTGCGAACCTTCCGGAGGAGCTTGAGGAAGGGGTGGAGAAATTCAACCCCATTGTCTGACTTTTCTCACATTTTATGTAAGCTTTTTAAGCTGTGAGCTGATTTCTGTACGGTGGTTTTAGTGGCGGTTGTTAACGTTAGCAGCGAAAAGAACATGGGTATGTGGGGTGCAATCCTCAGCCTCGTTGGGGGTTTTATACCGTACGTTGGCAGCGTGCTGTCGCTGATCGGCCTCATTTTGATGTTGCTGGCGCTCAAGGGCATAGGCGATGCCGTGAACGACGAAAGGCCCTTCAAAAACTACCTCTACGGCGTAATCTTTGCCATCGGCGGCCTGATAATCTTCGTTGTCCTACTGGTTGGAACGTTTGCCCTCGTTCCAGATGACTGGCATCTCAACGAGTCGGCAGGAATAGGCTTAGTAATCCTGTTTTTTGTACTGTTCGTGGCCCTGGTAATAGGCGCTGCGTACTTCGAGAAGAGGGCCTGGCTTGCCATGTACGAGATAACCGGCACCAAGGAGTTCAAGGACGCCGCCACGTGGACGTGGTGGGGCGCGCTGACTGCCATAATCTTGGTGGGCTTCCTGCTGATTATAATCGCGCGCATCTTCGCCATAATAGCATTCAGCAACATGCCAGGGGAGATTGGGGAAGAGACAGGGCAAACCCCAACTGAGGAATTTGCGGTCTGGTGACCCTTCTTTTTTATTGATTGCATGGTATAAAAGAAAAGCTCAGAGGAGCCTGTCGAGGATTATCGCCGTGAGTGCTCCGACGGCCATTCCTGACTCCAGGATGCTGGCGACTATCTTCGGGAATGCCGCCAGGAACTCCGCGGGAAGCTGCGGCGCACCGAGGCCGGCTATGAAGGCAGCGGCCAGTATCAGGGTGTTCCTGTCGTTGAACTCGACCCGCTCCTCTATCAGCCTGAGCCCCGTGACGCTTATCATGCCATATAGGGCCAGGGTGAGGCCTCCAAGGACCGGCGCCGGCATCGAGGCGAGCACTCCCGCGAACTTCGGGAGCAGGGACAGGAATATCAGGATGCCCGCCCCGACCTGGACGACGTGCCTGCTGCCCACTTTGGTGAGCGCCACGACGCCTATGTTCTCGGAGTAGCTCGTTGTCCCGCACGCTCCGAGAACACCTGCTATTGAACAGGCCAGGCCCTCGCTGCCGATGCCCCTCGCTATCCTCTCCTCGCTTATATCAGAGTCCGTTACGGCCGCTATCGCGTGGTAGTCCCCGACGCTCTCGATTATGCTGACCATGAAGGCGAACAGGAGGAGGACTATCGCCGTTGTGTCAAAGACCGGCTGGCCCCACGGAAATGGTGTGGGAACGCTCACGGCCGGCAGGGTTTTCACCAGCCCGAAGTCCACGAGGCCGAGGGGAACGCTCACGAGATAGCCCACCGCAGCACCTACGACAATGGGCATTGCCTTCAGGCTTCCCCGGGCCTTCAGGGCGACGAGAACCGTCGTGAGGAAAGTTATGACCGCCACCAGGGTCGAACGGGCAATGGTCGCGCCGGACGGGTCGGCGTAGAAGTTGAAGAAGTTCTTGATGGCAACGTCCGCGAGGCTGAACCCGATGAGGGTTATCGTGACCCCCGTGACCAGCGGGGTGAAGAGCCTCCTGACCTTTCCGATAATCCCGAGCCAGCCTATCGCCGCCTCGATGAGTCCCCCGACGATGAGTGCCCCCTGTACCGCTGCCATTCCAATGCCTGAGCCGATTGCTATCAGCCCCGGAATGAAGGCAAAGCTTGAGCCCTGCACTATCGGGTAGCGGGAGCCTATCGTCGTCTGGAGCAGTGTGGCGATGCCCATTGCCAGAAGAACCGCCTGTATCATGAGGGCAAGCCCTGCACCGCTGAGACCCACTGCAGCCCCCACCACGAGGGGAACGGTGACGGTCGCTCCAAACATCGCGAGAACGTGTTGAAGGCCAAAAACCAAAGCCTTTGAAGGTTCAACTTTATCCTCGATCCCAACCTTAAGTACCGTTCCTTTCATCGTTTCAAGGGTTTCCATTGAAGCCCGCTCAAGCTGTGTAAGAGTTTGTTTAAAAAGATTTCGGAAGCCCAGAAAATAAACAGAGAGATGTCAATTACGGCTTATCGCTGCTTCAATGAGCCATTACCAACAACTGCGAAGCTTGAGCCCTGCACTATCGGGCAACAGAAGTCTATTGTCGTCTAAAACATTGTGACGATGTTGATTCTCAATTCTTCTTTATAAAATCCTTTAATTCTATAGAGGAGTCCTCCAACTACTTGCGATATTACCTACATATGTAACTACACAAAATATATTTATAACAATACGTTGATGTACACTTTGAAGCAGGGTTGATATTATTTGATACGGTGTACATTATTGGGGGGAGTTGGATGCAAGGAGTGAATGTCCCCGGCCTGGGGCATACTGCCGAGAATAACTTTGTAGTATCTATAGACAGGGCTTTTGACAACGTGTTTCGTCTTTTACAGGAGGTTTCACAAGAGGACCTAAGTTCTCAGGCCAGGTATAAAGTTAACACTGCCATAGCAGAAATAGAGAAACTCAAGAAAACCCTC
>DRGF01000155.1 GCA_011050175.1 Thermococcus sp.
AGCGGAAGAGTACGCCACGGAGGAGAGCCTGGTAGAGGCGATGTTCGACGGCATAGCCCGCTCGGTTCTGGCGGATACTATAATGGAGCTGGCCGAGAAGCACAGGCGCAAGAACGAGCTGATAGAGGCCATAATGGAAAGGGAACCGATAGTCGTGGAGGGCGAGCGCGAGAGGGTTAACATATACTTCGACGAAGATGCCGTAGAGGACTTCCTCAAGGAGCTCCAGAGCCTCGGCTACCTGAAGGTGAAGGGCAACAGGATATGGGTCTGATTTCTCTCTCCTCCCCTATCCCTCCGTAAAATTTTAAAAGGACTTTTCTCACCTAGGTCCGGAGGTGGTGGAAGTGGCGGAGCTGAAGGCGGTTATGTTCTATGACCGCGACGGCACCCGCTACTACCGCTGCCCGCGCTGCGGAATGCTCTTCAAAACATCCAAAGACTACACCAGGCACGTGAACAGGGCCCACTGGCACCTGTTCAGGAAGTGATTTTTCTATCTCCTTACTTTAATTAGTTTCAGTTCTTTGGCATCTCCCATTGGGATGAGGAGAACGGCCAGGTCTGAAAAAAGTGATGAACGGTAGGGCTTTCCGACCGTCAGTCCTTGATTATTATTTCCTTCGTGAGCTTTACGAGGAAAGTCTTCCCCACCTTCTCCCTCTCGACCAGCTGCTTCTTCTCCAGCTCCTGGATAATCCTGCTTATTGTCGGCCTGGAATAGCCCGTCAGCTCAGGCAGCTCCTCCTGCTTGACGGTTCCTCCCTTTTCAAGTATGGCCTTCACCACTATTCTCTCCTTCTCGGTCAGCACCTCGATGGGCACCCTGTTGGAGGCCCACTTCTTTTTGGCATAATACACAGTCACAGGCACCACCGTGGCCACGGAGACTATAACTGCGAGGATTACCATGGTCCAGTCCGTTTCCTTCTCGACTGGAGGGGCCGGGGGTGTTATCGTCAGGTCTTTCTTTATCCAGTATGTCTGGTAGCCCAGGGCCTCTATTTGCGACTCAAGGTCGTCTGGAAGACCGGCTCCAATGATTACAACGAGGTCTGGCTGAAGCTTCTCGAGGGCCTCCTTCGTCGAGTTTGATAGCGTGGTGGGGTGGTTCAGTACGAGAGGGTGGCGCTCCACCATGGCCCACCGTGCGGCGGCTAAAGCTGAACCGTAATCGCTTGAGCTTGCGACGACGAGAACCTGATCCCCGTTGGGAAAGAGCCTCTCCGCGAGCTTTACAGAGGTCTCGGTTCGGTCATTCCCACCGATCCTCTCGACACTGAAGCCGAGTTCGAGGAGCTGATCCTGGACATTGTCACTTATCGCCTGTGAATTGCCTATTATGAGTATCTTAGTCCAGCCGAGCTTGGCATATGATTCGAGCTGGGCTATGGTTCCAGGGTCGAGTTCCTGCGGGTTCACAGGCAGTATTGGAACTCCAAACATATGGGAGTAAGGGAGGGCCACTATGTAGTCTATCATGTTGTCGTTTCTGACGAGTATCAGGTCGTAGGGAGAAGTTTCGTTCTGGGCGGATGCAAGGGGAAGGACGAGAGATGACGCGATCAGCAGAATCAATGGTAGAGCAAGGGCCCTTTTGTCCATTCCATCACCTGAAAAAGGGGTAGGAAAAGCCCCTTAAAAGGTTTTTTCAAAGCTCCAGAGTCTCGCCTGGTTCGAGGACAATGACCTCTGCCCTGTCCCCAACGAGCCTCTTGAACTCCTCTGGATCCGCGGCTATCGGGGGCCAGGTGTTGTAGTGCATCGGAACCACTTTCTTCGGCTTCAGGAACTCAACGGCCTTGGCGGCCTCCTTAACGCCCATCGTGAAGTGGCCGCCTATCGGGAGCAGGGCCACGTCAATTGGCCCGTAGAGCTCGGCGAAGAGCTCCATGTCCTTAAACACAAACGTGTCTCCGGCGTGGTATATCTTGACGCCGTCGAGCTCGATAATGTAGCCGCAGGCGTTTCCGATGCCGTACTTGCCGTCGCTGCTGGAGTGCCATGCAGGAACCTGGACGATTCCAACTCCATCAATCTCGGTCGGGCCGTAGTTCATGCCGACGACCTCAACGTTGCCCTGCTCGCCTATGTAGTTGGCTATGTCGTACATTGCGACTATCTTCGCTCCTGTCCGCTTGGCAATCTCAATTGCGTCCCCTATGTGGTCGCCGTGGGCGTGGGTTACGAGTATGAGGTCCGCTTCGAGCTCCTCTGGCTTGGCGGCAGCCTTTGGGTTCCCAGTCAGGAACGGGTCGATCAGAATCTTCTTGCTTCCCTCTATCAGAAAGGCGGCGTGCCCCAGAAACTTCACCTTCACCATGGCCATCACCTCCGAGGAATAAAATAACCTGGACTAACTTAAGTCTTTCGGGATGCCGGGCAAACTCCCACTACACAATCAAGCCATGCAGGTAATAGCTACGACATGACACAACAAAATGAGCTTTCGCAATCCATATACATACATCACTGTACAGAAATAGCTAAACTTATAAATGTGAACATTATTTAATATACTGGTGATAATCGTGGAGAGCCAGACTCAAATACTAACTGTTCTGGTTCTCTACCTTTCGTTTTTGATAGGGCTCGGAGTTTATCAGGGAAGGAAGGCAAAGAGCGGCAAGGATTTTGCCATTGCAGGCAGACAACTTCCGGGCTGGGTAGCTGCTCTCTCCGAGCGTGCAACGGGCGAGTCGGCATGGGCGCTCCTGGGTCTTCCTGGTTTCGCCTATGCCGCGGGTCTCTCAGCGGTATGGGTCGCGGTCGGATGTGTGGCCGGCATTATAGTGGCATGGACCGTCTTTGCCGGAAGACTCAGGAGGGAGGCCGAGAAATACGACGCGACAACTTTCATCGACTACATCGCAAAGCGCCATTCCGACGCCGAGAAATGGATAAGGATTCTCGGTAGCGTTACAGTGGTGTTCTTCTTTTTCTTCTACGTTGGTGCTCAGTTCCTTGGCGGCGGGAAGACTCTGAACGCTCTCTTTGGCATTGATCCAAAAATGGGAATGTTAATAACCGCGGTTATAATCCTGCCCTACACCGTCCTCGGCGGCCTCAAGAGCGTCGCTTACACCGACACAGTCCAGGCAATAGTCATGATCCTCACCCTCACCATAGCGCCGATAGTCGGCCTCGTCTATATCGCCAACCACCCGGATGTCTTCGCCCACTCAATATCCAGCGCCCTTGAGATGTCCGGGGCGGAGTACTCCACAATCCTCGGCGGCCTCGTTGGCGGCGCGGCGCTCGTCTTTGTCATAGCCGAGTTTTCCTGGTTCTTCGGATACCTGGGTGGAATGCCCCAGCTCAGCATCAGGTTCATGGCCATCAAGGACGAGGAGAACGCCAAACTCGCCAGGAACGTCGGCGTTACTTGGACTGTAATTGCCTACATCGGCGCCCTCCTCATCGGATGGATTGGCATAGCTATCTTCGGCCCGACTGGCCTCTCTGATCAGGAGGCGGTCATGCCAGAGGTCATGCTGACGCTCTTCCCGCCGTTCCTCGCGGCAATATTCATAACCGGTGCAATAGCCGCTATGCTCTCGACTGCCGATTCACTGCTCATACTCTCCGCCACAGAGCTTTCTGAGAACCTGCTCAAGCCCTTCGTCTACAAGGACAGCTTTGACCCGAAGAAGAGCCTCACGCTTTCGAGAATTACCACCATTGCCCTGGGGGTTATAGCACTCATCACCGCATACCTCGTACCATCAAATCTCATCTATACCATCGTTGGCTACACGTGGGCCGGAATAGGCGACACGTTCTCGGTGATAGTCATATTGACGCTGTTCTGGAAGAAGTTCCACGGAAGGGCAGTTCCACCGACCATCGTCGCAGGCCTGCTGTTCACAATATTCTGGATCAGCTCTGGGCTTGAGGAAGTCGTCTCGGCAAGGCTCATGACGTTCATCGTGACCGCAGTGGTAGCCGTGATAGCGACTTACGCCCTGGAACCCAAGAAGGCGGCCGGCACCGCCTGAGTTTTGTTTTTTATCCATTGATGTCCTTTTTAGCCCATCGGAGCCTTATTTTTTCCCCACATGCTCATAGTTACCCCACTGTCCTTTTTAGGAAAGCTTATATAGAATTCCATCAAGTCTAGGCCGGTGATGTGATGACGTTTGATTACTTCTTCAAGCCAAAGGCCATAGCAGTTATCGGAGCATCCAACGACCCACTCAAGCTCGGCTACGAGGTCTTCAAGAACCTCAAGGGATACAAGGATGGCAAGGTTTACCCCGTGAACGTCAAGGACGAGGTCGTTCAGGGCGTCAAAGCTTACAAAAACGTCAAGGACATCCCTGACGAGGTTGAGCTCGCGGTCGTCGTCGTCCCGAAGAAGTTCGTAAAGCAGGCGATAATCGACTGTGGCGAGAAGGGCGTCAAGGGAATAATCCTCATTACCGCAGGTTTCGGAGAGGTCGGAGAAGAGGGCAAGAAGGAAGAGCGCGAGCTCGTTGAGATTGCGCACAGGTACGGCATGAGAATAGTCGGCCCCAACTGCGTTGGAATAATGAACACGCACAACGACATGAACGCCACCTTCGTCATGGACGCCAAGAAGGGAGACATAGCCTTCATAAGCCAGAGCGGCGCCCTCGGAGCCGGCATAATCTACAAGACTGTCAAGGAAGGAATAGGATTCTCCAAGTTCGTCAGCATAGGCAACATGGCGGACGTTGACTTCTCGGAGTTCATGGAGTACCTCGCTGACACCGAGGAGGACAAGGCAATAGCACTGTACATCGAGGGCCTCAAGAACGGAAGGAAGTTCATGGAGATAGCCGGGCGCGTTACCAATAAGAAGCCCGTCATAGTCCTCAAGGCAGGAAAGAGCGAGAGCGGTGCGAGAGCTGCTTCAAGCCACACCGGTTCGCTCGCAGGCTCCTACAAGATATACGAGGCGGCATTCAAGCAGAGCGGCATAATCGTGGCAGAAAATATCGACGACATGCTCAGCATGGCGAGGGCTTTCACCCAGCCGCTGCCCAAAGGAAAGCGCGTTGCAATAATGACCAACGCCGGCGGGCCGGGAGTTCTGACAGCGGACGAGATAGACAAGCGCGGATTGGAGCTGGCCAACCTCGAGGAGGAGACCATGGAAACCCTCAGGTCGTTCCTCCCGCCGATGGCCGCTGTAAAGAACCCCGTTGACATGATAGCGAGCGCCCGCGGTGAGGACTACTACAGAACGGCAAAGGCCCTGCTCCAGGACCCGAACGTTGACATGCTCATCGCGATATGTGTTGTCCCGACCTTCGCAGGCATGACGCCTACAGAACACGCAGAAGGCGTTATCAGGGCGGTTAAGGAGGTCAACAACGGCAAGCCGGTCCTCGGCCTCTTCATGGCCGGCTACGTGAGCGAGAAGGCCAAGGAGCTCCTCGAGGAGAACGGAATTCCGAGCTATGAGAGGCCGGAAGACGCTGCCGCTGGTGCTTATGCCCTCGTCGAGTTTGCGAAGGCGAAGGGGATTTTGAAGGAGGAATGAGGTGGTTTGCATGGCAAAGGTTACAGACATGGTGTTGTGGGACAAGCCGGGGGAGAAGGTTCTCCTCCTCGGCAACCAGGCCATAGCGCGCGGTGCTCTGGAGGCGAACATAGCGGTTTACGCCGCCTACCCGGGAACTCCGAGCTCAGAGCTCACCGACACAATGGCGGTGGTTGCTAAGAGGGCAGGAGTTTACATGGAGTACTCGACCAACGAGAAGGTCGCTTTCGAGACCGCTCTGGCCGCTGCATGGAGCGGCCTCAGGGCTATGACGGCAATGAAGCACGTCGGCCTTAACGTCGCCGCCGACACCTTCATGAGCGCCGTCGGAATGGGCGTCGAGGGCGGCTTCGTCATAATGGTCGCCGACGACCCGAGCATGTGGAGCAGCCAGAACGAGCAGGACACCCGTGTTTACGCGAAGTTCGCCAACGTCCCGGTCCTTGAGCCAATTTCACCGCATGAGGCCAAGGAGATGACTAAGTACGCCTTCGAGCTCAGCGAGAAGTTCAAGCACTTTGTGATCCTGAGGACGACTACCAGAACCTCCCACGCCCGCGGTGACGTCGTTCTCGGCGAGCTGCCCGAGGAGATAAAGCATGCAAAGAGGAAGTTCGGAAACTTCAAGAAGGACCCGAGCAGGTTCGTCGATGTCCCGGCCAACGCGAGGAAGTTCCACCCGGTAATACTTGAGAAGATTGAGAAGATACGCGAGGAGCTCAACAACTGCCCGTTCAACTGGATAGAGGGCAAGGAAGACGCCAAGGTTGGTATAATCGCCCCTGGCCTCAGCTACGCCTACGTCAAGGAGGCCCTCCACTGGCTCGGCGTTGAGGACGTTAAGATTCTTAAGCTCGGAACACCGTTCCCTGTCCCCTACGGGCTCCTTGAGAAGTTCTTCGACGGCCTTGAGAAGGTTCTCATCGTCGAGGAGCTTGAGCCTGTCGTCGAGGAGCAGGTCAAGACCTGGGCCTACGACAAGGGCATCACTATCCCGATTCACGGAAAGGACCTCGTACCGAGGGTCTACGAGATGACAACGAGGAGGGCCGTTGAGGCCATAACCAAGTTCCTTGGCATTGACACACCGGTTAACTACGAGGAGCTTGACGCAAAGTACCAGAAAGTGCTGGATATGGTCCCGCCGAGGCCACCGAGCCTCTGCCCGGCCTGCCCGCACAGGAACAGCTTCTACGCCATAAAGAAGGCCACAAGAGGAAAGGGCATCTACCCGAGCGACATAGGCTGTTACACCCTCGGTCTCCTCCCGCCGCTCAACGCGGTTGATACGACCGTCGCAATGGGAGGCTCAATAGGCATCGCGCACGGGCTTGAGATAGCCCAGCACGGCTCCCTGAGCGAGGAGCAGAGGAAGAACGAGAAGAAGGTGGTCGTGGCCACCATCGGTGACTCAACGTTCTACCACACCGGCCTTCCGGCCCTGGCCAACGCCATCTACAACCGCTCCAACATCCTGGTAGTCGTCCTCGACAACCTCGTCACGGCAATGACCGGCGACCAGCCCAACCCGAGCACGGGACAGACCCCACACGGCGAGGGCAAGAGGATACCCATTGAGGACGTTGCAAAGGCCATGGGCGCCGACTTCGTTGCCGTCGTTGACCCCTACGACATAAAGGCCACCCACGAGACCATAAAGAAGGCCCTCGAGGTAGAGGGAGTCAGCGTCGTCGTCGCAAGGCAGGTGTGTGCCCTCTACAGGATAGGTCAGATGAGGAAGAGGGGCGAGAAGTGGCCGATCTACTACGTGGACGAGGAGAAGTGTACCGGCTGTAGGGCCTGTATCAACGCCTACGGCTGTCCGGCAATCTACTGGGACGAGGAGAAGAAGCAGGCCAGAGTGGAGCCGACCATGTGCTGGGGCTGCGGAGGTTGCGCGCAGGTCTGTCCGTTTGGAGCCTTTAAGCCCGTAGAGGGGGGAGAAGAATGAAGGAGTACAACATAGTCATCACCGGTGTCGGCGGCCAGGGTGTCCTGACGGCCGCCAACATTCTCGGATGGGCCGCCCTTCACGCCGGCCACAAGGTCAGGATGGGTGAAGTTCACGGGATGAGCCAGCGCTTTGGTAGCGTTGTCTCGTACGTCCGCTTCGGCGAGGAAGTTTACGGTTCAATGGTTCCGGAAGGAAAGGGCGACGTTATCCTCGCCTTCGAGCCGGTTGAGGCGCTCCGCTACATCAACTACCTCAAAGAGGGCGGAATGGTCGTCGTGAACACCAAGCCCATCGTCCCGGTCCAGGTCTCGATGGGCAAGGCCCGCTACCCAGAGCTCGAAGAAATCAGGAAGATAGTCGAGGAGGACTTCAAGGCCAAGTGGATAGGCTTCAACGCCGAGGAGCTCGCCATAAAGGCCGGCCACGTCGTCACGACCAACACCGTCCTCATCGGTGCCCTGACCCAGATTCCGGAGTTCCCGCTCGACGCGGAGCACGTTAGGGAAGTCATAAGGCTCAGCGTCCCGCCCAAGGCCGTCGAGATGAACATGAAGGCCTTCGACCTCGGTGTCCAGGCCGCGAAGGAGATTCTGGGGCTCTGATGCCCAGTTACTTCTCTTCTTTTGTTCCCCCGAAATTCTTATTAGTTTGAAACGGAATAACTTTTTGGTGTATCCATGCAGTGCATCGATGGGAAGACGCTCGATGGCTGGAGGATATCTTCCACTAAGGACGGCTACTGGGCATTCATAGAAGATGAAAAACTCTACATCTTTGAGTGGATAAAGTATCACGTTGAAGGAACAAACAATGACCTTAGGGAAGTTCTCATCAACGGTAAGCCTGCGAAGAGGCTTAAAAACGGGCTTTTTGTCGTGTCCTTTGGAAATTTTGTCGGCCTTTCCGAATTAGTCCTTATTTTTGAAAATGGCAGAACAATAACAATGCCCGTTGAAGTCCTTTCGTCCAAGCTCTCAAAGATTAATCCAGAATTTTTCTCAAATCTCAAGAGCCAATATGAGTGGATTGAGCGGCTTTCAAACGTCCAAAACGCTTTTGTTGATGCGCTAATTGGGGACATCCTCCAGTATTCGCAGGCAATCCCCTTCTATCTTGAGTCCCCAACCGCGTTCTCAGTTACGGAAAGCGACGAGCCAATTAACGAGCTCTTCGCCTACCACTTCCTCCGCTCAAACAAAACCCGAATCATCGAGGCCTTTGAGATGATTATGCACAGGATGAAGCGAGAACTTAGAGTGGAGGAAGAGTGGCCAAGGCCAAATGAGGTCGACGAAGTAACCCCCGAAACGCTGATTTCAATCGCAGGACATCCAGAATATCTGGCACCAGCGGGAGATGGCGTTCTCGTGGCAAAATACTTGAACGGCTACGTCCCCACCAAAGTTCTTGGAAGTAGAAAGTACGAAAGCTTTGACACCCCGGAGAACCGGTTTGCAAAGCATTTTCTCAATATTCTCATTGAGTGGGGCGAGAGGGTCGTGGAAACCTTCAACGAAAAAGATGCCGACTTGAAACCCATCAGGGAGCTCCTTGGGGAGCTTGAGTTCATTAGAAGCGATAGCGTTTGGGAAGAGATAGGCAACATGACGCTCTTTCCGTATACCTCCCAGACGCTCCTCAAGGGCGACGGCTACCGCGACCTGCTTGAGCTTTACAGGGAGTTCACGGCGTACTCGCCTTTCTTCGAGGAGCTTCAAAGGGCGATAGATAACAAGGACATCGCAACGTTGTACGAGTATTGGTGCTTCTTCAGGCTCGTGAAGGAACTTAGCGGAGTCCTTGGAAAGAAGAGCATCCGCATCGTTGTCACGCCCGCGGGGGAGTTATCAGAAAGCGGAGACGTTTACGCACAATTTGACAACGACTGGAGGCTCTACTACAACAAAAGGTTGACTTCCCAGAAATGGAGCTACTCCGTGACGCTGAGGCCAGATTTCTCGCTGTTTAGAAATGGAAAACTTATAGGGGTCTTCGACGCCAAGTTCAAGCTCGACGTGGTTGATGAACCCAAGGAAATCGAGGACTTTGACAAAGAAGACGAGGAAGCAGAGAGAAGTTGGAACTACACGACGTGGGCAAAGCTTGAGGACATTTACAAGATGCACGCTTATAGAGACGCCTTGGGGTGCAGGTTCGCGGTGGTGCTGTATCCGGGAAGGAGGAGTGTGTTTTTTGATG
>DRGF01000216.1 GCA_011050175.1 Thermococcus sp.
CCCCGGCTCCGAGGGAACCGGCCTTAAGCGGGTCATCGTGAAAGCGCGGGACAAAGAAGGCAGTGATGTGCGCGGGGACGAATGCCCTCACCAGCATGTTCTCACCTCCGAGAAAAGTGCACCACTGTCCTTTTAAAACTGGCGAGAAGGGAAAGAAAAGAAGGAAAGTTCACTCCTCCACCACGTAGATGGGCACCTTGCCGTGCGGTACGCCGTACTTCTTGCCGTACCACTCGCTGAGGACGTACCATGCAGCCACGAGGAGAACCACACCGAGCGGCAGGAGTATCACCCAGCTCCTAACTCCAAGAGCAAAGAGGACGTAGAGCACAGCACCTATAGATGCGACGGTAACGGCGTAGGGTATCTGGGTCGTGACGTGGTCTATGTGATCCGAGCCGCTGAACATGGAGCTCATGATTGTTGTATCGCTTATCGGGGAGCAGTGGTCGCCGAATATCGAGCCGGTGAATGTCGCCCCGATGGTGGCGAAGACTATCTGGTTGACCTGGCCCCCGGTGAAGGCGAGGCTCAGCTCGACGCCGAGCGGGACCATGATGGCGAAGGTTCCCCAGCTGGTTCCGGTGGTGAATGCAACGAACATCGCCGCGAGGAACATTATTAGCGGCATCCACGGCCCGAGGTTCGCTCCGGAGCCGGTGGCAAGGCTGATGACGTAGTCGCCGGTTCCAACGGTTTCAGCGGCAGTACCGAGGCTCCAGGCAAGGACGAGGACGGTGTTTGCAAAGATCATCTGCTTCATTCCCCTTATGACAGTCTCCTCCCACTCTTCTATCGTCATCTTCTTCTTGCCCAGGAGCATTACACTGGCGACAACGACCATAGCGAAGGATCCCCATAGAAGGGCAGTTGCAGCGTCCGCCTCACGGAAGGAGTCGATGAAGCTGTAGCTGAGGAAGTTGACGCCAAAGGGGTTCTCGAGCTCCGTCCACCAGCCCAGGTCCTGGCTGTAGGCCGCGAGGTTCGCCGCCCCCGTGTACCAGAGCCCCACCATTGAGACCACGAGGAGGACAAGGACAGGGATAACGAAGTCCCAGAGGTTTCCGCCCTCCTTGGGCGTCCCGAGGTCAGTCTCAGTGGTCATGAGCGGCTTCGCACCGTCGCGGAGGACTTTGCCCTCGGTCCTGGCGCGCATCTCGGCCTTGAGCATAGCCCCATAGTGCCTGTGGGTGTAGGCCACGATGAAAACGAGCAGTATCGCCAGTATTGAATAGAACCTGTAGGGAACGCTTGAGAGCCAGGCGTCGTAGGTTCCATAGGTAACATCAGCACTTGAAAATCCATTTCCTATCATGGCCAGCTCATAGCCTATCCAGGTTGATATCAGAGCAAGGCCCGAAACAGGGGCCGCAGTGGAGTCATCTATGTAAGCAAGCATCTCCCTTGAAACCCTGGTTCTGTCTGTTATGGGCCTCATCGTGTTTCCAACGACTATGGTGTTGGTGTAGTCATCGAAGAACACAAGGACACCGAGAAGCCATCCAAGGAGCGAGGCCCCCCTGCTGCTCTTGACCCTCCTTGCCAGAGAAGCCGCCAGCGCATGGACTGCGCCGGACTTGTAAACAAGCCCAACACCCGCACCTATCAGGAAGTCAAAGATCAGTATCCTCGCGTTCCAGTCGTCTGTGACGCTACCCACAACCCACTCCAGCGTCTGAGTAGTCCCGACCAGAGGGTTGCCGCTGGCGACCATCACTCCACCAATCCATATTCCCGCGAACAGTGCCAGGATGACCCTCTTAGTCAATATCGCCAGGGAGATGGCTACCAAAGGTGGCAGTAAAGACAGTATTCCAAAGTCCGACATGACTTCACCTCCAACGGGTTTTGAACCCATAAATATCGGCGATTTATAAACTTTGCCGGAATATTTTTGACATATGGGCGATCTCTCGAAAATGCTGCTGAACTACCACGGTGATTAATAGTATTAACTGACCATTTCAGCGAATATCCATGTTTCACTGCATCATTATATACCTTCAAGCACAATAATGCCCATCAACATCATAAAAACTTTTCCCAGAAAAAGTTCAGCAGAATCGTGAAAAGCATTAATAAAAGCCAGATAGGGCTCCGTTATTCAGAATAGTAATCTAAAAGGTGAAGAAAGGTTCATAATGATGAGCTTATGAGTTCCTTCAGCTTCTGGAAGTCCTTTCTGAGTTCCTCCTTTATGGGCGGCCGGTAGAGAGCAGCGGCCGGGTGGTACATTGGCATTATGATTATTTTGCCGAAGAGCGTGTGTGCCTCGAAAGTTTTTCCGTGTATCTTGCTTATCGGCTCGGGCTCAAAGCCGAACTTCTCGAGGATGTACCTCATGGAGTGCCTGCCGAGGGGGACGATGACCTTCGGCCTTATCGTGTCTATCTGCCTGTCGAGGTAGGGGGCACAGGCCTTTATCTCCTCCTCCGTTGGGTCGCGGTTCTCCGGGGGGCGGCACTTGACTATGTTGGTGATGTAAACCTCGTCCCTGGTGAGGCCTATCTCCGCCAGAAGCTCGTCGAGAACCTTACCCGCCCTGCCTACGAAGGGCAGACCCTTCTGATCCTCCCAGTACCCGGGAGCCTCTCCCACGAACATTATTTCGGCGGAGTAGCTTCCCGAACCGGGGACGGCGTTGGTTCTGAGGCCCCCGAGCGGGCACTTCTGACAGCTCCGAACCCTTTCCTCTAGCCTTTTCATGAGCTCGTCCTTTCCCATGGGAACACCTCATTGCTTGAGTGCGAGCGTCTTCTGGGAGAGGTATGCCTTGAGGAACTCGACCCAGGCGGTGTAGTAGCCCTTCTCATACTCGTCCCGGAACTCGTGCTCGAGGATTCTCCGGAAGTGTTCGAGGAGCTTCTCCGCCTTCTCCCTGTCGTGCTCCGTTATGAGCTGGACTATCAGTGCATCCGGGTCGTTGTCCTTGATGGCACTCATGAACCCGTTTATGGCCTTCCCATAACCCTGTCCCCACTCCTCGGCACCGGCCATCTTCTGAAGCTTCTCCAGATGGGCCTTTGCCTTGGTGAAGTCTCTCCTCAGCAGGGCCCTTACGAACATCTCCATTCTCATCTCTCTCGCCGGCATTTGACCACCGCCCTAAGCTATGAGCCCGTGTTTTTAACCTTAGTCCCTGCCCCTTGTCCCGATGTGGACACAGCTATGAAGAAAAATCTGCATATTTACGCAAAAGTTTTTATACCAGACGATTGGATAAATAACCAAAGGCAAAGTTGAAGAGGTGAAGACCATGGAGAAGAGCGTTGGTGAAGTGCCCAGCGGCGAAAAGGAGTTCAATCAGCTAACACGGAAGGTCAGGGACATTCTGGAATTCCCGGAAATAAGCGAGGAAGAGTTTGAGAGCATGTTGAAGAGCGCGAGCCGAGCCTACGGAGGGCCCCTCCCCCACAAGACGTATTCTCTCTGTCCCGAAACCAGGAAGGTTGTTCCAGCCCTAATCTGGGAAAAGGACGGTAAGGTCTGGATAACGAAGAAGTGCCCCGAGGGCATGATAACCGATGTTTATTATGAGAGCGTCGAACAGTACCACCACTTCCAGAAATGGAAGTACGACTTCAAACTCATGAGCGCCAACGTCGAGGGCTCCGGTGTTAACTGCCCCTTCGACTGCGGCCTCTGCCCGAGGCACCGCTCCCACACCAACCTTCTGAACATAGTTCTGACCAACCGCTGCAACCTGAACTGCTGGTATTGCCTGCCAAGGGATGAGGAAATCCTCTTCAGGATACGTGGGGAGACAGTTATAGCCAGGATGGAAGACGTTGCTAAGTTAATCAATTTTGAGCACAGGGTCGAGATAGACGGCTTTTCCGGCGAGTATGGCACACCGGACTTCCTTGAGGTGCTAACATTCAGGGAAGGCAAGGCAGAGTGGGTCAAGGTGACCAAGTTCCTGAGAAGAAAGCACGAGGGCGAGGTTTACAGGATTAGAACCCACACGGGCAGGGTTCTTAGAACCACACCAGAGCACAAGTTCATAGTTTACTCCAACGGTGGCTTCGTTAAGAAGAGGGCTGATGAGCTTTCCCCCGGTGATGAGCTGGTTCTCCTCTGGAACTTTGAGGCCGAAGATAATGTTCAGGAGATAGACCTCATCGAGGCCTTCAAGGAGTTGCCGGAGGAAGAGAAGGAGAAGATTTACGTGAGGGGTATTAGCGACCTCGACCTCTCGCCGCTGAAGGCCAAATACGGGGATAAAATCTACCAGTGGAAGAGCAGGGACTCAATGCCCCTGAAAGCCTTCTATGAGCTTGGCGTTAGTGGAACCTTCAGGCTTGGAAGGGACGCCACTAAGCACGAGCTTCCCTCAAAGCTTAAAATAACCCCTGAATTCGCCAAGCTCGTCGGTTACTTCATAGCGGACGGCCATTACACGGATAAGGATTTGAGGATAACCGTCGCCCATGAAGACGTTGAGAGGGAGTTAACCGCCATAATCGAAGGCCTCGGTTTGCCCCATAGCGCCCTTGAATGGGAAGGCAAGGCGAAGCAGATAGTTATAGGTAGCAGGCTGATGAGGCTCGTCTTCAAATACGCCCTTGGAATTCCGGAGAAGGCCGAGAACAAGAGACTCCCGAAGGACTTCCTGAGGTTCCCGCGGGAGGTCAGGATTGCTCTGCTAAGCGGGCTCTTCAACGGTGACGGCTACGTTGTCAGGGGCGAGAGGCACCTTAACGTTGGCTACGCAAGCGTGTCGAGGGGATTGATAAGGGACATCCTCTACCTGCTGGCCTCACTTGGAGTGTTCGCAAGGGTTTACACGGTTCCAAAGGAGAAGGTCAGCGGCGCCAACCACGACCTCCACAAGCTCTACATAGCGGGTCAAGACATGGTCAAGCTCGTTGAGATGCTTGAGCTTCGGGAAGGCCACAGGGAGAGACTCGGCGACGTTGGTGAGAGAAAACCAGTCAGGACGAATCGCGTTGGTGACTTCTTTATTGACACCGTCGAGTTCATTGAGACAGAGGAGTACAGCGGCTACGTTTACGACCTTGAGGTTAATGCCGAAGAGCACGCCTTTGTCGCCGGCGACGGAATGCTGATAAGCAACTGCTTCTTCTACGCCAAGGAGGGCCAGCCGATTTACGAGCCGACGCTTGAGCAGATACGCATGATGCTCCGCAACGCCAAGAAGGAGTACCCGATTGGAGCGAACGCCGTCCAGTTCACCGGCGGCGAGCCGACCCTCCGCGACGACCTCATAGAGATTATCAAAATTGCAAAAGAAGAAGGTTACGACCACGTCCAGCTCAACACCGATGGAATCAAGCTCGCCTTTGACCCCGAGCTGGTTAAAGAGATTAGAGAGGCTGGAACTAACACACTCTACCTGAGCTACGATGGAATGACACCCCAGACCAACTGGAAGAACCACTGGGAGATCCCGCTCATCTTTGAAAACGTGAGGAAGGCCGGGGGGCCGGGAATAGTCCTCGTGCCGACAACCATTAGAAACGTCAACGACCACGAACTCGGGGCAATAATCAACTTCGGCCTCAACCACCTCGACATCGTCAGGGGAGTCAACTTCCAGCCTATCTCGCAGGTCGGCAGGGTTCCGAAGAAGGAGCGCCAGAGGTTCAGGATAACAATCCCAGGGGCGATAAAGCGCATAGAGGAGCAGACCAATGGAGCCATTGCCAAGGACGACTGGTACCCAATCCCGATAGCCGGCCACATCGCGAGGTTCTTTGAGGCCTTTACCGGCTCACGCTACTACATGACCAGTCACTTCGCCTGCGGAGCGGCTACCTACATCTTCCTCGACCGCGAGAACAAGCGCGTCGTCCCAATAAGCAGGTTCCTCGACGTCGAAGGCTTCGTTGAGTACCTTGAGAGCAAAGCTGAAGAGATAGAGCAGTGGCGGAGGCTCGGAAAGCTCCAGAAGCTCAAGCTCGGTGCGGAGATATTCATGAAGTTCAGGAGCTTCTACGACGAAAAATACGCCCCCAAGGGCGTCGGTGTACTTGAACTCATAAAGAACGCCTTCATGCACGGAAACTACGACGCCCTCGGACAGTTCCACATGAACTCACTCTTCCTTGGAATGATGCACTTCATGGACGAGTACAACTACGACGTTGAGCGCGTGGAGCGCTGTGTCATCCACTACGCCATGCCGGACGGAAGGATAGTGCCCTTCTGTACATTCAACGTGATTCCGGAGCTCTACAGGGACAAGGTGCAGGCCCAGTTCAGCTACACGTGGGACGAGTGGAAGGCCATGCACCCGGACTGGGACTACAAGAAGGACAAGTACGTCAGGACCAAGGAGTTCGTCGAGGAGATGAAGAACAGCGAGCTCTACAGGAAGACCTACATTGACATAGAGGACTACTTTGGGTTGAACACCAAGGCATGAGGTGATGAAAATGAGCGTTAACCCGGATAAGAAGCTCACGAAGATTATCCTCAAATTCGAAAACGTGGACTGGGAAACCGCCACCGCAAAGCAGTACGAGCTCCTGAAGGACACCGGAGTCTGGAGGGCCTTCATCAACGGCTACTCCAAGAACGGCGTCGTGGTCTTTGACGAGGAAAAGCTGTCCAAGGAGGAGCTCCTTGAGAGGCTGAAGGAGCTCAAGCCAGAAATCGTCAGGGAGGAGCACATCACAGTGGAGGAGCTCCTGGAGTCCAGCTACTCCTGGAACAACATCCTCGGAAAAATGGAGTCATAAAAAGAAAGACTCGGCGGAACTCCATTCTCACCTTTCCTTCTACATCCTCTTTTTCCAGCCCGAAGCTGACCATCCCACTGAACGAGTTCATCCAATTGCCCTTTCGGGGTTGGATTTTTATATGTTGAACCAATATACAAAACTATGAAGCCCTACCGCGGACTTGCGATAATATTCGGCTTCTACGCAATCGGGGAGCTCACCAGCTCGGCGCTCGACCTCCCAGTGCCAGGGAGCGTGCTCGGGATGCTCTTTCTCCTTGGGGCACTTCTCTCAGGCGCCGTAAAGCTGGAATGGGTGGAAGGCGAGGCAGAGTTCCTCGTGAGGAACATGAGCGTCATGTTCATCCCTCCGGGGGTAGGGATAATCACGTACACAGCCCTCATAAGAAGCCAAGCCGTCCCAATACTCGGCGCGCTGATCATCAGCTTCCTGGTCACTTTCGCCATAACCGCAAAGACCGTCGAATTCCTCAGGAGGGGAAGAGAATGAATCCGTACGGGATAACCCTAACCCTCGTCGTGTTCTACCTGTTCTCGGAGCTCCACGCGAGGAAAAAGGCCTTCTACACGAACCCAGTCCTTCTCTCGATAGCCACAATCGCCGCAGTCCTCAGACTCGGCGGCTTCTCCTACGACTCTTACATGGAGAGTGCCGTCTTCCTTAAGTTTCTGCTCGGGCCGGCAGTGGTGAGCCTGGCCGTCCCGGTCTACAAGGGCAGGGAGACAATAAAAGCCTACGCAAGGGAGATAGCGCTTGGAACAACCGTCGGCGGGACGGTTGCAATCCTGAGCGCGTTCTACGTTGCCAAGCTCCTTGGCGGGAGCGAAGAGGTCATACTGAGCATGGCCCCGAAGAGCGTCACCACAGCCATAGCGATCGGCGTGAGCGAGAAGATAGGCGGCATTCCGGTCCTAACCGCAGTCCTCGTGGTGCTCACCGGCCTCCTGGGCAACGCCTTCGCACCCGAGCTTCTAAACGTCATTAAGGTGCAGGACAGAATAGCGAGGGGCCTGGCAACCGGTGTCAGCTCCCACGGCCTCGGGACGGCGAGAATAATAACCGAGGACGAGCTGGCGGGGGCGGTAAGCGGCCTGGCAATGGCCCTGAACGGTGTCTTCACTGCATTAGTCCTTCCGTACCTCATCGAAATCCTCTAGGATGCACTCGCTGATACGCAGTCTGTCGTTGATGTCAAGGAACAGCGTGAAGTCACGCTTCGCTATCCTGTCGCTTATCGGGGCGTGCTCAACGAGAAAGGCAATTATCTCAGCCGTGCTGTAAGGCACCTTTACCCCCAGCTCGTCGGCCTTCCTGAAGAGCCTCTCCGGAACGGCGAATATGTCCTCCCCGGCCTTCACATCGACGCTTATCTTCGAGTTTATCTGCTCCCATATCAGAAGGGTGTTTCGGGCTTTCTCGATCTTTTCCATAGCCCTTCTCTCCAGTATGCTGATGTTCGCCCTGCTGGTGCCCAGAAGCTCCGCGATTTCACTCTGCTTGAGGCCCTTCGCGCGGAGCCTGAGAATCCTAATCTGCTGATCGGTCAGAAAACTCCTGTTCCCCATTTTAAACACCATAGTTTAACAGTGCACGAAAGGTTAAAAGTTTTTCTCGCTCAAATATTTTAACTGAACAAAATATGCGCCAAAAACACACTCTCAAACAATGCAGCCATAAGAACCCATAACTTAAGACGTTCAGAACAGGTGAAGGTTTCTGGTGGTCCCGCGGCCCGGATTTGAACCGGGGACCTGCGGATCTACAGTCCGCCGCCGCTCCCAGGCTAGGCTACCGCGGGACCTTTGCCCGTTCCATAGTGTTCAGGGTAGGTTTATAAATTTTTCTCCCGACTTAGTGGGGGTGAGGGTATGAAGCTGTACGAACCGGTCACGCTCGCGATGCCCCTCGCGAAGAGGATAGGCGAGTTCATACTTAACGAGGGCAGCCTCCCCGAGGGGGAGGAGATAAGGGAATTCATGAGGGAGTTTGGCCTCGAAGAGAGCTGCCTGGACAGGGGGATGGGGGTATACAGGACAAAGTTCCTGGTCGCCCTCGCGTTCCCGCGCAGAGAGAACGTCGTCATCGACGTCATCTCATCCAGCGGAGAGCTGAGCGACGCCGTTGAGGTCATAGCGTATAAGGACAATGAGCTGGGGGCCTTCGTCGTTGAGATACTGCCCGCAAACGACCTCGAGTACGAGGGCAACATTGGGATTGAGCCGATAATCATAAACGAGAAGACCCTCGAGCTGGAGAGCAACCCCGTCCTGGGCCACTTCGAGGGGGACGGTGAGGGATTATTCCTCGTTATAGATGGCGAGACCTACTCAAGGTGGAAGGAAAACGGCGACCCGCACACCTGCCCGATATGCGGCGGAGGGCTCGCCTGGAAAGGGGAGAGGGCATACTGCCAGGACTGTGGCTACGGAGTAAAGGTGGTGAAAGAATGAGCAGGGCTGTCAAGATCCAGCTGGTGAAGTACTCCAGGCTGGCCCACGAGAGGGGACTCACGGCGGCATTCGGTGGAAACCTGAGCATCCGGGAGGGAGACCTCATCTTCATCAAGGCCACGGGAGCAGTGATGGACGACATGACGGCGGAGCAGGTTGCGGTCGGGGACATGGAGGGGCGGCAGGTCTCCGAAGTGAGGCCCTCAAGCGAGTACCGCCTCCACCTCGCGGTTTACAGGACAAGGCCCGACGTCAGGGCAATAGCACACCTCCATCCGCCGTACTCGATAGTGGCCTCCACCCTGCTCGAAGGCGAGCTGCCGATAATAACGCCCGAGGCCGAGATATACCTGAAGAGAATCCCCATAGCCCCGTTCAGGCCCGCCGGAACCCCGGAGCTGGCGGAGGTTACGGCGGAGGGGCTTAGAGAAGCGGACGCTGTTCTGATGGCGAAGCACGGCATAGTGACCGTGGGGA
>DRGF01000160.1 GCA_011050175.1 Thermococcus sp.
CCTTCACGGACTTTTCAATGGCCTCGCGGAAGGCTTTGAGGTAGTCATCGTAGCGGAAGGGCTGGTTGAACTGCTCCCTCCCGAGGTGGACGTCGGCGATGTGCGCGAACCTCATGACCCCTCACCGGTTCACAGCGGAAGGGCCTCTATGGCCTCTTCCTCGGTTATCTCCTCTTCTTCCTTCCCTTCCATCCACTCGCCGACGATGTCTATGTCTCTGCCTCCATAGTGGCCGTTGAAGTCCTTCTCGAAGCTGTATATCTTCACCATCGCGGGAATCGTTATCGCGTAGCCAACTATGACCGCCTCACCGACACCGAGGGACGCTATATCGTTCAGAAGGTCCTCGCTTATCTGCTCGCTCGCCTGCTGGACGTAGCGCTGGTCGTTCGGCTCGACGAGCTTGAGGATTATCTTGGTGTTCGTCTGGCTGAGTATGTCGTCGTCCAGCTTCTTAGGCCTCTGAGAGACTATTCCGAGGCCAACACCGAACTTCCTACCCTCACGCGCTATCTTGCCGAGCCACAACGTTGCCGGGTTCTTCTCTCCCCTCGGCGCGAATATGTGTGCCTCCTCGACTATGACGAGGATTGGCTTCTTGACCGCTGGGTAGGCCTCAAGTATCTCCCTCGCCGTGCGCCTGTCGTTGGTTCTGAGCGCCTTGATGTACTCGATGCGGTTCTTGAGGATGCCGCGCAGGACAAAGCTCGCTAGCGTTATCATCTGCTCCTCTTCCATTCCGCTAAGGTCTATGACGTTTGCCATCCCGGGCCTTATCTCGCCGAGGACATCGACGGGGCTTATGAACTCTCCGAAGTTAGCTTTCAGCTCGCCTATGTAGTCCTTCAGCCTTATCAAAGCCTCTAGGTCTCTCTGCTGTATCTTCCTTGGCGTCTCTATGCCCTTCTCGTTGTAGTAGTGGATGACCCTGTCTTCCTTACTCTCCGAGTTCTCGTAGACCCTTATCCACTCCTCTATCTTCTCCTCCATTGCTTCAAGGAAGGGCAGACCTCCGACCACCTTTCCCGCCCGTCTCATTTCCTCCTTGACGGTTCTGTAGACCAGCCCCAGAAAGCGCCTCTGAAGGCTTGCGTTTTCGGCTATGCCGAGAAGGGTAGCCAGCTCGCTCAGCCTTATCCTGCCCGGGTCTATCGTGGCATCTATCGGGTTCACACGCGCGCCGGGCCAGCTCAGCCTCCGGTACTCGCCGTGGGGGTCGAGGATGACAACCGTTGCGTTGACGTTGCTCACCAGCTCCTTAGTGAGGACGGCTATCGTGTTGGACTTACCGGCTCCGGTAACGGCCAGGACTGCGAAATGCCTCGAAACGAGCCTGTTGGCGTCGAGACCGACCTCTATGTTTCCCCTCGCGATGAGCCTGCCGAGGCGTATGTGCCCCTCCGAGAAGATTCTCTGGAGGTCTTCGTCCCTCGCGAGATAGACCTTCTCGCCTGGCTTTATCGGGACGCGGTTCGGGGCGGGCTTCGTCAGGAACTCGCCGTCGTGCCTCCTCAGCACACCGAGAACCTTCGCCGTCGCCAGAATCGCCTCGCTCTTGTCCAGGACGCCCTTTGAGAATACGTTCACTGTCTTCTCAACGTAGTCGTAGCTCCCCCTGCCGGCGTCCATCAGCCAGTTTATGTTCCTGATTGACTTAAGAAGAGCTAAAACCTCATCACCGTCCCGGTTTTTAACGACCAGAAACTCCCCGAAGCGGGGCAGCTCGTTCCTCGGGTTCACTATGAACGTGAAGTGATCCGTGCTTGATTCGCCAAAAACTATTCCAACGGCACCGTTTCCGACCATATTACCACCCTGAGTTGATTGGAGGGGGATGAACAAAAACCTTTCGCCGGCCAAAACCCTAAAAGGCCCCGGGTGCTATCCTGTAACATGAGCGAAATCCCCTGTGAAAGGATTCTCCTGGTTACGGGCAGGCTCGCGGAGCCCCTCGTGAGGAGGTACGGGAAAGGCTGCGACGTCTTCGTTACGCCGGTCAGCGTCGCGGCATTTCTCACTCCAGAGATGATAGTCCGCTACCTAAAAAAGGCAGGCATAAAGAGTGAGGATTACGACCTAATCCTCATTCCCGGTCTCGTCCGCGGTTCTGCCGGGCTCATCGAGGACGAACTCGGAATCCCTGCCTTCAAGGGGCCGAGGAACGCGATGGACATCCCCCAGACGCTTAAAGCCTTGGATGAAGGCTTCAAACTGAGCAGAGAAAAGCCCGCCGATGAGCTTTTCTCTTTCGACGCCCTCAAGAAGGTGGAGGACATCAGGAACAAAACCAAGAACAAACGCTACATCGAGAAGGCCCTCAGGAAGCCGTGGAACGTCCTCATCGGGGAGCTACCAGTGGGGAAAGACTTTCCGGCAAGGATTTTGGGGGAGATTGTGGACGCTCCGAAACTCGGCATTGAAAAGACGGTCGAGAAGGCCCTATACTACCTCCGCGAGGGGGCTGATATAATCGACATCGGAATGGTTGCGGGCGAGACGAACCTTGATTTCATCGAGTCCCTACCCGAAATCCGCGAGAGGCTGCAGGAGAACGGTTTCAACGTTCCAATCAGCTTTGATTCCCTCAACACGGGAGAGATTGAGAGGGCCCTTGATTACGCCGACCTGTTTCTGAGCATTGACGAGGGCAACCTTGAGGGGCTCGTGACAGAAAAGCCGGCCGTCCTCATCCCGACCAACCAGAAGAAGGGCTTTTTCCCGACCAGGCCGTTGGAGAGGGTCGATTTCCTTGAGATGCTCAAGGAGAGGGCCCTCGATTTAGGTTACCGGACGGTAATTCCCGACCCAATCCTTGAGCACGTTCCCCACTTGGCTCGTTCAGTTGCAGCCTTCCAGCTCTACCGCGAGAGGAACCCGAACGACGTCCTCCTGGCGGGCGTCGGCAACGTGGTCGAGCTATACGACGCGGACAGCGTTGGGATGAACGCCCTCCTTGCTGGAATCGCAAAGGAGCTCTCCATCAACCTCCTCCTCACGACTGAGGTCAGCGCCAAAGCTAAAGGCTCGGTCAGGGAGCTGAGAAGGACAGTTGATATGAATCTCTTTGATATGCCGAAAGACCTCGGCTTCGATTTGCTCCTACTGAAAGAAAAGAGAGCAAGCGACTGGCGGTTTGAGCCAGCAGGGGAGGTAGTTGAAGCTGAGGAAAGGCCCGTCGAGCTCGAATCGGTTTACTTCCGAATCTGGGTGGAAGGCGGGAAAATCTGGGTAAACGCCCACCGCGGAACGGAGGCGGTTCTCACGGTAGTCGGCGAGGAGCCGAACGCAATAATCGACACCATACTTGATCGCTTTGAAATAAGTGCAAGGCACGCCTTTTACCTCGGCAGGGAGCTTGAGAAAGCCCACACCGCGCTGAAGCTGAGGAGGAGCTACGTCCAGGAGGTCGGGCTCTTTCCGGAGTTCTATACCCGTAACCTTTAATTCATAAACGTACAAATCCCTATGATGCCTATGCTGAGGGGAGTCTTTGTTCCGCACGTTACGCCCTTCGACGAAAGGGAAGAGGTAAACGAGGAGCTTCTGAGATGGCTGGTGCATCGATTCGAGGAGGCCGGCCTCAACGGTCTCGTATCTCTGGGCAGCAACGGGGAGTTTCCCTACCTGAGCTTCGAGGAGAAAATAGATGTTGTCAGGATAGTCCGCGAGGAGAGTTCCCTTCCCGTGATAGCGGGCGCCACCGAAAACTCCACCAAGGAAACGATAAGGCTCGGGAAGGCCCTTCTTGACCTCGGTGTCGATGTCCTTCTAATCGGCCCGCCATACTACTTCAAACCGTCCCCTGAGGAGCTCTACACTCACTACTCCCGGATAGCCGACTCGCTGGACGGCCGTATACTTCTCTACAACGTCCCCAAGTTCGCGGGCATTAACATTCCGCTGGACGTTATCGAAAGGCTCGCCGAGGAGCATTCGAACATAGTGGGGGTAAAGGATTCAAGCGCTAACATGGGAAGAATAACCGAGCTCGTGAGGCGCATGGGGGACAAGTTCACGGTTCTCGCCGGAACGGCGGACGTGATGTATCCCTCATGGGTGATGGGTGCACACGGTGCCATAGTGGCCGTTGCGAACGTCGTCCCAGAACTCTGCGCAGAGCTTTACGGGGCATACACTGAGGGAAACCACGACAAAGCCAGGGAGCTCCAGCTCAAGGTCAACCTCGTTAACGAGGTTGTGGTGAAGAAGTACAGCCAGATAAGCGCCATAAAAGCGGCCATGGGGCTGAGGGGCTGGAACGTTGGGAGGCCGAGGCTCCCGTCCAGACCCCTGGAAAAAGAGGCCGTTGAAGATATAAAGAAAACCTTGGCAGAGGTGGGGGCGCTCTAATTCACTCCGCGCCTTCAAAGATGGGCGGCTTTGCCCTCCTGAACTGCTCGTCGAGCCCTGCCCTCCTTTCGCTGACCCTCTCCAGAAGCTTCCTTATCTTTTCGTTTTCTGGATATTTCCTCTTAAGGCTCACGAGAAGGCCTTCCGCGAATCCGAGGATTGATACCTCTATAAACTCCTTTCCTTTCTTGGTCTCAAGCCCCTCGTTCAGCCTCATGAACGAATCTATCCTCGCGACGATTGCGGTCTCGCCCAGCTCCTCGCAGAGGGCCCTGAGCTCTTCTATCTCCTGCACCTTCATAACCTTCACCCCCTAAATCTCCAGGCCAAAGAACTTGACCGTGTTCCTCTCCGTAACCCTCTCAACTTCCTCAAACTCGACTCCTTTAAGCTTTGCCACCTCTTCGATGGCTATCCTGACGTTGCACGGCGTGTTCCTCTGTCCCTTCACCGGGCTCATGTAAGGCGCGTCCGTCTCAGCTAGCATGCTTTCGATTTCGATTGCCTCGGTGAGGGCCTTTACCTCCGGGATGAAGACTATCCCCGTGCTTATCCCGATTACATGGCCGTTTTCGGCTATTTCCTTCGCCAGCTCAACGCTTCCGGTGAATGAGTGGAAGTATGCCCTGATTCCTACCCTCTGGACGAGCTCAAACGCCTCCCGTTCTGCCTCTCTCGCGTGTATCACGACGGGCAGGTCCAGTTCAAGGGCTAGCTCCAAGAAATGCTTGAATATTACCCTCTGGTTCTCCCTCTGCGCCTCGCTCTCGGCGTAGTGGTAGTCGAGGCCTATCTCGCCTATTGCCACTATCTCCTTTGAGTGCACCCGTATGAAGTCCTCGACCTTTTTTACCTTCTCCCAGTCCCCCCTGCGCGCCTCGTTGGGGTGGTAGCCGAGCGTCGGAACCACGAACCCGAAGTATGGCTTTAGTAGTTCCCAGCTCTTCCAGACGTGGGTCTTGCGGTACTCTGTTATGGAATCTACCACGGCTTTGAGCTCTTTTCGGCACTCTTCTATTACCCTCGGCGCATCCTTTTTGTAAAACTCGAAGTGAGCGTGAGCGTCTATCATGCCTGGCCCTCCGATAAAGGAATAGAAAAGTTTTTCCGTTAGGGTCTCGGCTATATCGCCCTTGAACTGTTTGATCCCAAGGAACGGGCACTTTTGACGTCAAGACTTAAGGAACTTTCATAGTCAGACCTTTCTGGTCTCCCAGACCACTCTTCCATCTTTCCTGACGACTTTGAGGATGCGGTGGTACGGTATCTGGGCATCACCAACAAAAAAGTATCCGTGTCCAAGCTCTATCATCTCGACGGGAATCTTCTTAACGTCCCCGTAGGCACCGCGGTGCTCGATTACAATGTAGTAGTCGCTCTCGTCCTCCCGTGGGTCGTACTTTATCTTGGCCAGCACTTCCTTGATGGAACCCTTCCTCATCATAGCCACCTGAGTATCTCGTCTAGGTTCTTTTTCCAGTCCTTTATGACCCAGCCGTGTCCCGGAAGACCAAAATCGACGTCGTATTCCTCCAGCCTCTCAAGACTGTGCTCCAAGGCCCAACCGTCTCCCGTTGGCAGGTCTGTCCTTCCGACTGTGCCGTTGAAAACTGTGTCCCCGGTGAACATAATCCTGATCTCACCATCGTCGAGATAGAGGCAGGAGCTTCCCGCGGTGTGGCCGGGGGTGTGAATAAGCTCAAGCTCCAGCTGGCCCACCCTGAGCCTGTCGCCTTCTGTCAGGTGGATATCGACCTTCTGCGGCTCGAACCTCCTCCCGTAGGCATGCGCCAGAATCACGTAGTCGTCCCCTTTTTCCAGAGTTTTTGCCGTGATTTCGTGGGCCGCGAAGAGAACCTCTATCCCCTTCCCTTCCAGCCACATCTTCAGCGCCGTGTTCCCGCCCACGTGATCGAAGTGCTCGTGGGTGTTGAAGATGACCGCTCTCTTCACTCCATCCAGATAACCCTCTCCTCTCCAGATCTCGGCGTAGGCGTGCCAGTTGACGCCCGTGCCGGTGTCTATTATGAGGGCACTCTCATCGCTTCTCACGAGGTATATATTGGAATCCCACCCGATGCCCCTGAGCATCACGGTATGAGGGGGAACTTCAACCGGAACCAGGTCTCGCGGAAACTCCTCTATGGAGCTGATCTTCATTGGCATCACCTCAAACGGGGCTCAAGGGAGGACCGCGTCTTCATCTCGGGGGCAACGAGTCCCCATCAGGAGGGATGAATCTCTTCATCGCCCTCATCTGATTACACGGGGATGTTTATAAACTCAACCGCGAAGTTTGATTAGGTGACCCAAATGAAAACCGAGCGCGCGAAGGAGATACTCCTCCAGCTTTTAAAGATACCATCACCTTCCGGCCAGGAAGACAGGATAATGCTTCACATCATGGAGTTTCTGCACAGGCTCGACTACGACGTCACGATAGAGAGCGACGGCGAGATAATCGACCTCGTCGTGAACCCCGATGCCGAGCTTTTCTACGAGGTGCACGTGGACACGATACCGGTCAGGGCCGAACCCTTCGTGAGGGGCAACATCGTCTATGGAACCGGTGCGAGCGACATAAAGGGCGGCGCCGCCGCGATCCTTCTCATGCTTGAGGGGCTGAGGAAAGAGGGCAAAGACCTCAACGTCGGCATCGTCTTCGTCAGCGACGAGGAGCACGGTGGTAGGGGAAGCGCCCTCTTCATGGAGCGCTACAAGCCCAAGATGGCCGTTGTCCTTGAGCCGACCGACCTGGAAGTCCACATTGCCCACGCCGGCAACATCGAGGCCTACTTCGAGGTGGATGGCAAAGAAGCCCACGGTGCCTGTCCGGAGAGCGGAATCAACGCGATTGAAGAGACATACAAGATGCTTGAAGAGCTCAAAAACCTCGAACCCTTCACGGCCAAGGGGGAGTTCTTTGACCCGCACATAGGAATTCAGGAGCTCGTCTGTGAAAACCCGGTCTATCTAATCCCTGCCCTCTGTAAGGGGAGGCTTGAGGCGAGGCTCCTGCCCGAGCAGGAGGTCGAGGACGTCCTCGACATGATGGACCCCATACTCGACGAGTACACCAAGAGCTACGAGTACACCGAGATATGGGACGGCTACCGCCTTGAGCCCGATGAGGAGATTGTCCAGCTGGCCAAACAGGCCATGGAAAGGACGGGCCTAAACGAGTTCGGCGGAATGAGGAGCTGGACCGACGCCATAAACTTCATGTACAACGGGACGAGGACGATAGTGTTTGGCCCGGGCAATCTCGACATGTCCCACACTAAGAGTGAGCGCATTGATGTGAGGGACGTCGTTACGGCGAGCGAGTTCCTGAAGGCCTTGAACGATATCTATGGAAAAGGGGCATGAGCTTTTTCGCCCCATCAGCTTTTTAAGGAGGGCCCCCACCAGTTACTGGTGGGGCTCCCCCTCCGTTTCTTTCTCCTCCTTCTTGTCCACCCAGAACCGCCTCGTCCGTATGAACTGCCTCTCGCGCTCCATCAGGGCGACGAGCAGGGCGTCCCCTTTGTACTGCGCCAGAATTCTCGCCGCCGTGTCCGGCCCAGTTCCGTAGCTCGCCAGGGCGAGAACCGCGTCAAAGCCGTAGGAGTCTATAAGGTCTGCCGCCTTCAGGAGCTTCCGGTATGTCCTCTCCTCCTTCTTATCCAGCGGCCTTCCGTGGCGGACTTTCTTCAGGACCGGAAGGAACTCCTCCGCATCAATCGGGTGGGCAACCGCTAGCATCTTCGAGCCGCAGCGCGGGCACTCCCAGTACTTGATCCTTTCCTTCAGGCGCGAGACCTTTGTCTTTGAGTTCCAGCCGCAGTTTGTGCACACCAGAACGACCTCGTGGTTGAGAAGCCTCTTCTTAAACAGCTCAAGTATCTCGTCCCTCTCAAGGGCGCCGGAGAGAAGGAACTCTCCTCCAACGCTCATGTTAAGCCTTGCCAGCCTCGACGGTTCCTTCCTCAGCTCGGTCTTCACCCTCAACGTGCCCCTCTTGAGCATTTCAAGCACAAGCTCACCTTTCTTCACGTCAACTTTGTCGTGGTAGAGCTCGTTGAGCGTCTCCCTCTCAATTACCGTACCCTCGAAGAGCCTCTCGATCCTCCGTATTTTCGCGTCCTTCCTGAGCGCGCCAAACCGCTTCGCTACGTTCATCATCCTCCAGCGGTATGCGTGGGAGTCCCTCATGGCGCGGGAGACTATGAACTCCAAGCTCTCGGGCTCCTGGTAGAGGTAGCCCTTCACCTCGTCCGGGTTCAGCTGGAAGGGCGTTTTAAACACAACCGCGTGGGCCTGCGCCCTAACTGAGAAAACCCTCCCGTAGCGCAGGATGAGGAAAGAGTGAACCAGCCGCCCAAGGGCCTCGTTCGCCCTGTTCCCGAAGTCAGCGTGGATTATCGTCACCTTCGGAGTGCTCTCGACGACTATATCGCGGTCGGTGGAGAAGGGCTCGTCCTTGATTTCTTCGAAGGCCCTCTTCAGCTCCCCCTCTTTGAACTCGACCCCTTTCAGGAGATCCTTTGCTTTCTCAAAGTCGAAGGCAAGCTCTCTCTTTAGCCTGCCGACGTCGAGGGCAACTCTGAACGGGACGGGAATCATCTCGCCCTCCCAGCTCGGTATCGCGCTCTCAAGGCTCCTGCTCTCGCGCACCTTCAGAAGTCTCGCCTCATCGTCTATCTTGAGCACAATCCAGCTCCGCCCGTTCATTACGAACTCCATGCCCTCCTCCAGGTCCATCACAAAGCTCTCGTCCAGCCTGCCTATGATGTGCCCGCTCTTCGCGTCAAAGACCCTCCATGAGACCTCGTCCGGAATCGTCGAGAGGTTTTCGTAGTAGTACTGGAACGCCCCCCTCCGCAGGTAGAGCAGGCCGCTTTCTTCGTCATAGCCCACCAGCCGTGCATCCTCCAAAACACGGAGAACGTCGAGGTAGTCGCTCCAGCTCAAGTCCCTGTAAACATAGGCCCGCCTCGCTACCTCATAGGGCCCTTCGCGGGGGAGCCTCTTGTACTCCACGAGCAGGCCGACAATGAAGTGAGCCAAAACGTCCAGCCCGCCCATCGGCTCAACGGCCTCGAAGCGGCCCTCGAG
>DRGF01000143.1 GCA_011050175.1 Thermococcus sp.
AGTATGAACCTTAACTCCAATCCAGGCATATGGATTATGCCGTACGAAACCGTTGTGATAAACGTCAAGGTCTCCAAAACAGAGTCCTACTCTCTCCCGTCCGTCTCGTGTGGCGGAACCGATGGCACCTCCATAGGCTGTGGTGTAGTTGTGCCTCCTCTAATCAACTCCCCATCCCAGCTCTCGGCTCTCTCTATGTTCCCATTGGTTGATGGCCACATCCGCATCCTAGAATACAGGGGGGTTGTTAAGTTTAAGGTGCAATCTGGGGATGCGGGCGCGTTTAGGAAGTTCTTTGCAGTTACCCTCCCCGTTGTGTTCGTTGATGGGAGGATGTACGACTTCACCCCGGACTACACCATGAACTACAGCGAGTATGTGGATGAGCTTTTTGAATACGCCGGGGCGCAGAGGCGCTCTGTGGACGTAGAAACCAGCATTCAATTACCACAAGGGATGTTTCAGCTCACCCCAACGCTTCTTACGGGCGTGAGTATCGGAACCCCTGGGCAGATTCCTCGCTCGAATGGCTCATACGAACTGCCCGTTTGGGTCGTTATGACGGGAACCGGTGTGGAGATAACCTATCGCGTTGAGTGGACTGCTGAGGGGCGGTGAGAGCCGGTGTTCGATGAGAGGAAAAAGAAGAAGGAAAGCCACTCATGGATCGATGAGATACTCAACGGGGAAGATGACCTCCTTGAGAACATGCTGATGGGTGACGAGGGGAAAGATGAGGAAGATAGTGAAGAGGGTCTCCCCTTCGCTAAAGATGGCCGCGGAGTAAACCTTGAGGACATCCTGAGCACTCCCACGGCCCCGGAGGAGGCGGCGGAGAGCAGACCCACCGGTGCCGATATATTGGGAGAAATACTGGTAGAGGAAAAGAAACCCAAGGAGACGCCGAAGCCGTCACCGAAGTCCAGTCCTCCGTCCACTATACGGAACATCCTCGGTTCCTCTGCAGGTGCTGGAGAGGTCGCATACGCTGGAAGGGCCGAAGTTCTTGATGCGTACGGCAACGTGCGCATCCTCAAGGTTAAGGGGGAGGCCGTTCCCGTCTATGAGATACGTCTTCCAAAACTCAGCCGTGAAGAGGAGGAACTGTCCTTAATGATCAGGGACAGGGCCATAACTGAACTTCAGATAGACCCCACTGCATTTTCAGACCCCGAGGAGCGCCGCAGGGTATTCCTGAGTGCCGTTAGGAGGATGATAAAAGAAGCCGCACCGCACTTCTCTGAGGGCAGGATAGAGCTACTCGCTGAGATGATAATCCAGTCCATGATAGGCTACGGCAAACTCGACCCGCTCGTCCACGACGACAACCTTGAGGAGATTATGGTAATTGGAACCAAAAGACCCGTCTACGTCTGGCACAGGCGCTTTAACATGTGCAAGACAAACATTGTGTTCAATACGGATAAGGAGATACTGAACATCATCGAGCGCATTGCCAGGGAAGTCGGTAGAAGGATAGATCAACAGAGCCCCCTCCTCGATGCCCGTTTGCCAGATGGGAGCCGTGTAAACGCCACAATACCTCCAATAAGTCTTGATGGGCCCACCATCACCATCCGTAAGTTCAAAAAGGATCCGCTCACTATCATAGACCTCATTAAGTACGGAACTATGAGTACCGATATAGCTGCCTTTCTCTGGATATTGGTCGATGGCCTTGGAATCAAGCCCGCCAACATACTCGTCGCCGGTGGAACTGGCTCGGGTAAGACCACTACCTTAAACTCTCTCGGAATGTTCATTCCCCCGAGCGAGCGCGTCATAACCATTGAAGACACTGCAGAGCTTCAGCTGCCTGTTGAGCACTGGATCAGGCTCGAGACGAGGCCACCGAACCTTGAGGGCAGGGGAGAGGTCACAATGGATGACCTCGTTAAGAACACCCTCCGTATGCGCCCTGACAGAATTGTCGTCGGTGAGGTCCGTGGTCCGGAAGCGAGGACAATGTTTACAGCGATGAACACCGGTCATAATGGTGCACTCTACGACTTTTCAGTCATACAGCTCTCCGACGGACGCTTCGTCCTCATTGGCGACTTGCTTGAGGAGCTCTTCGCGAAGTATTCAGACAGGATAGAGACATACAAAGATTTGGAGTACGTGGTACTCGACGCTGATGACAGGTTCGAAGTTATTAGCGTCGGACCTGACCTAAAGGCAGGGAAACACATTGTTTCGAGGGTCTGGAGGAGAAAGGTGCGGCCCGGTGAAAAGCTCATCCGCGTGAGGACGAGAACGGGCAACGAGGTCATACTCACAAAAACTCACCCCTTCTTCGTGTTCTCAGAGGCTGACGTGGTACGGAAGGAGGCGGAGAAGCTCAAGCCGGGAGATAGGGTAGCGGTGATGAGAAAACCACCGAAGCCGCGCCAGAGGAAGGCCATCATAGACCCCAGTGTTTACGCTGGGATAAGCGACTACTACCTGGTTCCCAACGGAAATGGCTTCGTGAAAGTCTCAAACGATGGCATTCCTCCCGAGATGGCCCAGTATTTGCTCTCAATTAACTCCAAACCAGTAAAGATAGTCCGCGAGGTGAGCGAGAGGCTCTCCTACGCTGTTGGAGTCCTCCTGGGGGATGGCTACCTCTCTTCTGACGGTTACTACCTCTCGGCAACATTCGACGATGAGTCTTACATGAATGCTTTCACCTCCTCCATCTCGGAGTTCCTTCCGGAGAGCGAGCCACAGGTCAAGCGCGAATCGGCTTGTACTGTGGTGACATACGGCTCAAAGCCCTTTGCCGAGTTTCTCCACAGGGCCTTTGGAATACCCAAGGGGCGCAAGGAGCAGATTGATGTCCCGGATTTGGTCCTGTCGAACGACGAGCTGTTGAGGCACTTTATAGCTGGCCTATTTGATGCCGACGCCTACGTGGACGAAAAAGGCCCCGCGGTCGTTTTAACAACCCGTAGCGAGAACCTCGCGAGGAAGGTCTGGTACGCTCTTCAGAGGCTCGGAATAATAAGCACAGTTTCCCGAGTAAAGAACAGGGGATACAAGGAAGGTGCAATCTTCAGGGTCACTGTTAGAGGGATTGATGACTTGCTTAAATTTTACCGCTGCATCCCACTTAGGCACTCGAGGAAGAAGGCAAAGCTTGAGGAGCTGATAAGGAAGCATAGAGCTTACCGCGGAAAGAGAACAGATCGCGTGCCGATTTCGCCGGCGATGATAGAACCTCTCAGGAAACGGCTCAACCTTACGGTCTCCGAGCTTTCAAAGCTCGCTTCAATCTACGCCGGTGAGAAGGTATCTGAGAGCCTCATAAGGCACGTCGAGAAGGGCAGGATGAAGGAAACCAGGCGCTCCGCGCTGAGGGGGATAGCCCTTGCCTTGCAGCAGGTTGCGGGAGACCTAAAAGATGATGATGCCTGGGCTCAGGCCAAGAGGCTTGAGATAATCGCCGATGGAGACGTCTACTGGGACGAGGTTGTGAGCGTTGAAGAAGTCGAGCCGGAGGAGCTTGGGATAGAGTACCTATACGACCTCACAGTTGAGGAGGATCACAACTATGTGGCCAATGGAATCCTTGTCTCGAACTGTATGGGCACCATCCACGCCAACAGCGCCCGTGAGACGATAGTCCGTCTTGAGAGCCCCCCAATGTCCGTTCCCAGAATCATGATTCCAGCGCTGGATATTATCATCATGCAGGTCAGGTTCCACAGCAGGAAGAAAGGCACTATAAGACGCGTTACCGAGATAGCGGAGATATCGGGCATTGAGGCTGAGAGCGTCCAGATCAACAAGCTCTACAAGTATGACCCTGCAAAGGATGAGCTGGTTCCCACGGGCGTGCCGAGCAGTACGCTGAACACCCTCGCCCAGCACACGGGTATGAGCGTATCAGAGCTGGAGCTGGAGAAAGAGAAGAGAAAGATAATCCTCGACTGGATGATCGAGCAGGGAATCAGAGGGATCGATAAGGTGGGTTACTATATCAGGCAGTTCTACATAAATGAAGAGGAGCTGTTCAAGAAGATAGCCTCAGAAAGCAGTGTTGAGACCAGCAGACAGATTAGGCATATAACCTAGGGGGGGTATCGGTGGAAATTGTTAGGGCGATCACTGACTTTTTGGATCGGCTTGGTGGGAAGACCATAGAGGTAGCAGAAAAGCCAATGAGAAGAATTCCCCAGGGTGCAAGCGTTCAGGAAAGGCTTAGGGCTTTGAAACAGCTCCAGAAGGAAATCGAGGCGGAGAAGGAGGAAACCACTGCCGAGAAAGAGATAGAGGAGATCATCGAATGGAGGAAGAAAGAGATACAGCGCCCGCTCTCTGACAGGCTCGCCGATATTGTACTGAAGTACTTCAGGGGTCCGATAGAGGCTATGGTCTCCTCTCTTAAGGGTCTTGACCGGGACCTCTACAGGGCCAGTATACTCACACCCCCCGAGAGATACATCGCCATGATGCTGATCGTCGCGATATTCACTGGAGTATTTGGCTTCCTCTTCGCTTACCTTATTTACATGCCCCTTGGAACATCCGCCTTGATAGGGCTTCTGGGTTTCATAGGAGGTTTCTTTTACATGAGACAGTACCCCAAGATGGTGTGGAAGCGCAGGGTTGCCGAGGTTGAGAGAAGCATGCCCTATGCCCTCCGCCACATGGCTTCCCTCCTCAGCGCCGGCGTTGGTATCTCCGAGGCGATGCTCTCCGTGGCCCGCGCGGACTACGGCGTCATCTCTGAGGAGTTCGAGCTTATAATCAGGGACATGAGGACGGGCTCCTCCTTTGAGGATGCCTTTATGAAGTTTGAAGAAAAGATGGGTTCTGAAAATGTCAGCAGGGTGGTCAAACAGGTATTGAGGGCAGTCAAATTTGGTGGAAACCTCGCAGAGGTACTCTACAAGTTGGCGGAGGACTTTGCTTTTGAGTACAGAATGAAGCTCGTGGAGTACGTTCAGAAGGTCAACGGTATAGCGTTCGTATACATGTTCCTCACGATCGTCATGCCCACAATGTTCGTGGTTGGAATTCTCGCAGGTTCTGTCATGAACAGAGCACTTGTAATGCCCCCCGAGACGCTGGCAGTAATTCTCCTGTTCACATTCCCTGCAATATCACTGATAATAATCAATATGATCAAGAAGGGAGAGCCGAGGTGACTGTGATGGTTAAGCTTTCATCGGTTCTGGTATCAGCAATTGAGAGGGTTGTTCCTTCTAAATGGCTGAAGAGGTATGAGGTCTTTATATACTCAGCGAACATAAACTTCCTGGCTGCAGAGTACCTAGTTGTCTCTGTATTAATTGGAATTATCGCGGGTCTAATCGCGTACGTGGCTTCTTTAAACTGGATGTACTCTCCGGTGGCATTCCTTGCGGGGTTCATAGGAATGGCCTTTGGTTATCCCTACTGGAGGGTCAACAAGCGCATTGAAGAAATGGAAAAAATGCTGCCCGATGCATTTTTCTACCTCGCGAGCTCTCTCAGGTCTGGTATATCTTTCTCTGAGGCCCTTGAAGAGCTGGCCACAGCTAAGTTCGGGCCGCTAACCGATGAGTTCAAGAAAACCGTTGCTGAAATAAAGAAGGGCCGTCCTACCGTTGACGCCCTCAGGTCGTTTGCCATAAGGAACAGAAAATCCACCGTCATATACCGCTCAATGATGATTATCATCGAGGCCCTTGAGAGAGGTGCCCCGATGAGCGACGTTCTGGTCTTTGTTGGAAACGACGTCAGGGAGATACTGAGAATCAAGCAGGAGAGAAAGGCGTCAACCGGAATGCAGGTGATGTTCTTCATAATTACAAGCGGTGTCGTAGGCCCCCTGATCCTGGGTGTGGTCGGTAAGATTATGGTTTCGATGAACATCGGCGATATCAACATCCCCATGGATAGCGTGAGGAACATAATCCTGGGTTTTGTCATAATCCAAGCTGTGATATCTGGCCTTGGAATTGGGGTCATAAGAGAAGGAAAATATTCAGCAGGACTGAGATACAGCCTGCTGCTTGTTATGATGGGAGTTGTGATTTATGAGGCCATCTCAACCCTCAACCTATCAATTTGAGGCCTCTTCTGCCTTCTTTATATCCACTATCTCTACCTCGAACACGAGGGTCTTCCCCGCGAGCGGGTGGTTGAAGTCAAGGCTAACGTTCTCTTCTCCCACTTTGGCTATCTTTGCTATTCCCGAGTCGGTCATAACGTACATGCCCTCGACCGGTTCCATTCCTAGGTCAGTGAACGCGCTCAGTGGGACTTCCACAACCAGCTCAGGGTTGGGCATTCCGTAGGCTTTCTCCGGCGGAACCGTGATGATCTTCTTCTCGCCAATCTCCATCCCGATCAGCGCCTCGTCGAGGCCTGGAATTATCTCGCCGACACCGACGTTGACGCCGAGCGGGCCATACTCCCTCTCCTCGACGTATATCTCGTTTTCCTTTGCGATGTCCTCGTAACTCGTGTCAAAAACTTCACCGTTCTCAAATCTACCCACGTAGTGGAACTTTACAAAATCTCCAGCTTCAATCTTCATTTCCTTCAACTCCAAAATTGTCTTCAAGGGGGGTTACTTCTGCGCCTTATAACACTTTTGGTGCTCTTTCAGCATGGACAGAGTGATGGTTAGAATGAAAAAGAGATAGAACCCCTCACTCCTCCGGCAGGATGTAGTACACGTAGTGCGGGCTGTTGGTTATTTCGTCTATGAAGACTACTGTTCCGGTCTTTGGGGGCTTGAGGTAGTGGACTTCTCCCTTTTTTGTTGTGACGGCTGCAAAGGCGTCTCCCTTTCTAACGCGGTTGCCGACGTTGGCTATGATGGTCTTTGTATACCCCTCCACCGGGAGGATGAGGAGCTCGTCGCTCTTCTTCAGGTATATCCTGGTTCTTCCGTCCGGAAGGACGAGCACGGCATCGGCAAGCATCCTTCCCTCCAGTCTGTCCACGTAGAGGTAGAACCTGTCGTAGACTTCCTTTGCTAGGAACTCGGCATTCTCGACGTCGATGAACTCTGGAACGCTCTCGCCCTCTTTCAGCCATACCTCAACATTGTTCATTATGATAAGACAGTCCTTCGAAGCCTTGTTATCCGTGATACACTCATCCTTAGGAACCTCAACATAAAGCCTTGGCATCTTTTCCATGCTATCACCCAAGGGCTACCGTGCGTAAAGGCTTTTAAACCTGCCCTTCTTACTATATGTGATGAAAATGTCTATCAGGATGAAATTCCTGGTTCTCCTTGGAGTTCTACTTTCATTGATGACACTTCTGTTAAGGTACAGCGTCGGAACAGAAGAGCTGGAAAAAAGTTCTGCGTCGTTAATAGGCCTTCTCGTGATTGCCGCCGCCATAGTTTCGGCGTTGATTATTGTCTTTATCCTCCTCAGCTGGCGAGACCCATCTTCCAGGTGGGAATTTAAAGTCTCGTATTCGATTTCGTGGATTGCAGTTTTTATTGGGCTTCTGGGATATTATTTTGTTCTCTTTGTTATGGGTCAAACGAAGACCCCGCCCCCATCCAACTCCTCCCTTAACGCCACCATCAACCACACTTCTGCGGGTGGGCCTGTGCTCCCGCAATACAACGTCACCCCTACAAACGCGACCTCCACGGTTTCCCCTCCGACGACATATCTGCTCTACGCGTTCGTCATGGTTTTCATAGCAGGTGCGGCTTACTTTGTGGCTGCCTACTACCGCGATGCCCTCAAGAAAAGGAAGCTCCGGGAGATGAGGCGCAGGGCCGAGCTTTTCGACAGAAAGGTGGGGGAGCTGGGTCTTGACATGTTCAGCGACCCGAGGGAGGCCATCATTGGGATATACAAGAACGCCGTCCTCTGGCTTGAGGTGCTCGGCGTTCCGTACAGGGAAAGCTGGACCCACTGGGAGCACGCGGAGAGGGTTCAGGTTTTCAGGGAGCCTTTCAGGGGCCTAACTGAACTCTTTGAGAAGGCAAAGTACGCCCCCGAGAAGGTCACGTGGGAAGATGCCGAGAGGGCCCTTGAGCTGTACAGAGCGATGCGGGGTGCGCTGAATGAGGGTGCATAGACTAGTTGTCGTCGTCAGTGCTGCACTGATTGTGGTGTCCACCTTCATGGGCTCTTACGTGGTTAGATGGCTGGCCGTCCTCTTCTTGGGAGCCTTTTTGGGGGCTTTTCTCTTTGGACTTGAGATGAGAGTATCGAGACCCCGGCTGAAACGCCGGGAGGGTGTGGAAAGAAAGACCGAGGTGGACAGGGTTACTGCCCTCATACGGCGGGCCAAAACCGGCAAAGTCGCCCGCTCGCTGATTGAGGAGAGCATAGTGCACATCTACGCGACCCTTTCCGATGACTACAACTCAACCTACCGCTCACTCCTTTCCGAGCCCAACGAAGCGCTGAAGGCCCTCCGCTCGGAGGGGGACTTTCTGGACAACCTTGAGAAGGCCCTTGAGATTGTGGAGGCTGATTTGAATGAAAGTGGGGGAAATACACGAGAAAGGTAGCGCTGTCCTTGGAGAGGTAAAGAAGGCGATAGTTGGAAAGGACGAGGTGCTGCGGCTTATACTGACAACGATACTTGCAGACGGCCACATCCTGTTGGAGGATTTACCCGGGCTTGCAAAGACCCTGATGGCCAAGAGCTTTGCAAAGGCCCTCGGCGTCCAGTTCACCCGCGTCCAGTTCACTCCCGACCTTCTCCCGAGCGACATACTCGGAGTTTCCGTGTTCAACCAGAAGACGCTTGAGTTCGAGTTCAGGAAGGGCCCGGTGTTCACCAACATCCTCCTCGCTGACGAGATAAACCGTGCCCCGCCGAAGACGCAGTCAGCGCTGCTTGAGGCTATGCAGGAGAGGCAGGTTACGATAGAAGGCAACACCTACAGGCTTCCAAAACCCTTCATAGTTATAGCCACGCAGAACCCGATAGAGCAGGAGGGAACTTACCCTCTCCCGGAGGCCCAGCTCGACCGCTTCCTCGTCCGCCTGCGTGTCGGCTACCCCTCAAAAGAGGAGGAAAAGGAGATACTCCGCAGGAGGATGGCGCGGAAGAAGGAGGAGGTTGATGTAACGTCGGTCCTTACGCCCGAAGAGGTTGTTGAGATGCAGAGGGCGGTCGAGGATGTCTACGTCAGCGACGCCATACTGGAGTACATAACCGACATCGTTACTGCAACGCGAGAAGACAGGAAGGAAATTGAGGTTGGCGCGTCTCCGAGGGGGAGCCTTGCCCTGCTCAAGCTCTCCAGAGCCTATGCAGCCCTAAAAGGCAGGGACTACGTGATTCCGGACGACGTTAAGGCCGTTGCAGTCCCGGCGCTGAGCCACAGGCTCATCCTCAAGCGCGAGCTGTGGTACACCAAGGTGAGCCAGGAG